>CAYXVC010000302.1:0-1500 GCA_964468225.1 uncultured Gammaproteobacteria bacterium | reverse complement strand
GTTTCCGTGAATGTCATATAAAGCCCAACTTACTACTCATTTATAAGACAAATACTTCTCAATTACTGTTGGCTAGAATTGGAACACACAGCGACCTATTTTAAATAACGCGGTACGTGCGATAATCGTAGGATGCCGGTGAGGCACGAACCGCATCAAATGAAGCGGTTGTTTTAGCATTGGCTTTGGTCAATAACGTGACAACACATAGAGTTTTTGACATTCTCTCAATGTAATACAGTCTCACTTATTGATGCGGCTTGTGTCTCACCACATCCCACCAATTTACCGCACGTTACCGTGTTGGAATTTTTGGTCATAGAACCTACTGCAAGAATCGGCTTTTCTTCTTTTCGTTATCAATTTAATAGCATATCAAGCTGGCTGACCCCTTGAACATGTGCAAATCTACCTAGTCACACAGCGATTGTTTTCGATCTTTTTAAATAATTGGGCAATCTGCCGAGCTTACTTTTCCACATCCAACATGATAATCATTAAATAACTTGCTGATTACCACGACGAACTTTGAAAAAGCAACAACCTACTTTTCCACGTCAAACTCTGCTTTTTCGCGAACTTATATTCTCCGCGTCCAGCTTATCTTTTCCAGTAAAACCTAGCTTTACAGCGCTCACCTTTTGCTCTTCCCGAAACGAGTTTCTTTTCCACTACGTGCCTTTGTAGAAGGGTATAACAAGTTATTAACCAGACCTGTATATCTTATACGCTAATCTAAAGAAACTGACAATGACGTAGCGATTATATGTTGAAACTCTAAACTGGATATCACGTACTTTCGGTATGATATATAGGTACGGTTAGTATCCAATATTTAGATTACAAGCCACCTGCAACACTTCTGACCGCAAAGTATCTACATGCAGAAGCAAGGCACTATTACCTAATTCTGATCCACCAGTTTAAGCAGGCGTTGCAACGATTGAATTACTTCGAATGCAACCAAACAGTGAAACTCTGTTTTCTCTTTCCCCAGATTGCATTTTTCCAATGCCGCATAATAGGCTAAACGCGATTCGGTATCGCCACGAATAATTGCTATTGGAAAGCCGTGTTGTAACAAAATGAGATTCATTACTAACCGCGCTGTACGGCCATTGCCATCAATAAAAGGATGAATGGTGACTAACTGTTCATGCAATTCAGCCGCGAGCACAATGGGGTGAAGAGATGTTTTGTGTTGATGATAGAAGTGGAAATAATCTTCCATTAATTTTTCAAGCTGCCAGGGCTGTGGTGGTGTATGTCGGCTACCACTAACCATCACTGGAACCTGACAAAATCGCCCGGCGTGGTCTTTATCAATTCCGCGTAATATCAATGCGTGCAGTGATAACAGTGAGAAATTGGTTAATTCGGTTTTCTGTTGTGCCAAGTGACGGATTATCTCGACCGCTTCATAATGGTTAATCGCTTCCAGGTGTTCTACCAATGGTTTACCGCCCACGGTTAAGCCTTTATGAATCACTAAATCAGTCT
>CAYXVC010000301.1:0-1505 GCA_964468225.1 uncultured Gammaproteobacteria bacterium | reverse complement strand
ATACAAATACCTAAAACAGGTAAAACAGTTGAACGCATTCCAATGCCTAGGCCCGCAATAATGTTGGTAGCCGGACCAAATTTAGATGCAGCGGCAATGGCTTCCACAGGTGCTTTTGAGGTGTAGTAATCTGTGACGCGACCAATAAAGATACCGACGATGGTTCCACCTAATAAGGCATAAAACGGACCATTGACAGATGTGATTTCTCCTTTGACATTAAATTGAATGCCAAATGCTTGAATTGCAAGGTATGCCATGATTAAAAACAATGCCGCAGAAATCCAGGTTACACCTTCCAAGGCATGTGCAGGATTAATGTTTTTAAGTAATCGCATGCTTAAAACGCCAATAATTGAAGCGACCAGTCCAATAATGATTAATGCAATCGGTAATAATAAGGCATTTGACTGCATAGACATGTCAGAATAATTTGTTGCAGCTGCTGCGATAGCAATGGTAGCAATGACTGAACCTACATAAGATTCAAAAATATCGGCTCCCATACCCGCAGTATCGCCCACATTATCACCCACATTATCAGCAATTGTAGCTGGGTTGCGTGGGTCATCTTCAGGGATATTGGCTTCAACTTTACCTACCAGGTCGGCACCAACATCAGCTGCTTTGGTATATATGCCGCCGCCAATACGGGCGAACAAGGCGATAGATGAAGCACCCATAGCAAAACCACTCAGGGTGGTATAGTTAGCTGCGTTAGAAGAATCAATTAAGGAAAAGGCGATTGCTACACCGGTTAAGCCCAGTGATGCAACGGCAAGCCCCATTACGGAACCGCCACCAAACGCGACCATTAAAGCCGCACCCATACCTTCCTGATTTGCTGCAGCGGAGGTGCGCACATTGGCTCGGGTTGCTGCTTTCATACCAAAGAAACCGGCAAACATTGAGCAGCCTGCACCACCTAAAAAGGCATAAGCAGTTTCATGACTAATTGTGTAAAAAATCAGCACTGCAACTAAAAGTACAAAGATGCCAAGAATTTTATATTCGGCTTTTAGAAAAACCATGGCACCGTCATGAATCAGCTCTGCAATTTCTTTCATTTTGTCAGTGCCTGCATCATGGGATAACATAATGCGATAGATAATGTAGGCAATTATTAGTCCCCCGATACCAAAATAGGGGCCTATACATGCAAAAATATCAATACTCATTCAACTCTCCAAGTTATTATTATTGTCAGGTGATAATGCTATAAAAGTCAGAATATATCAAATGTATATGCAAACCTATGGTTTCTGGCAAGTGGTAGAATAAAGTCTTGGTTATAACGAAACGGAGTATGAAGTGCAGGGTAATTTGAGGAAAATGAAAGTAGAGCTGGGTAGTCCTGTGCAATATCAATTGCCGCTGACAGATCAGTTGGTTGGGCTTAACCCATTGATTGGACAATCTATAACATTGGTTTACACGGGGAATATTGCATGTGTACATTGTAATAGATCGATAAAGAAAAGTTTTAATCAAGGTTATTGTTATCC
>CAYXVC010000300.1:0-1508 GCA_964468225.1 uncultured Gammaproteobacteria bacterium | reverse complement strand
TAAGAGGTATTCAATGATGACAAAATTCAGAATAATCAATCGAGTTAAACAAGGTCAGACGGGTGCTGATTTTAAATAATGTTATGCTAAAAACACACGTGTGCGCCATATTGCTCGATATTCCCCCAAAATTGTTGCCAGCGCCCCTTTGACTGAACTAGTGCGCGTAAAGACAAGATCACTTTGGCGCCTTTGTTTTTCCAGCGCATTCCAGAGCCACAAAGACGTTGCTTCACCAATGTTTTGCAAGCGGCCTCAGTGACACCCGACCCAATCGGTAATTGTTGTTTGACCTGTGTCGCATAATCCATCATGTGGCGATGATTGATAAAATAAGTCAATGCAGCCTGCAAGTCCTCTTTGATCGCTTTGGACAGGCTTTTTTTCTTGGTGAATTGCTGCATTTCTGCAATCAGTGCATCAACGGCTTCTGAGTCATGTTTGAGCTGTGTGCATCGTTCATTCAGCCAAACATCTCGCTTGGGTTTGTCGGTTTTTCCTGGATAAGCGGCATACGAGACGGTGGCCAGGTATTCAGTCACATGATAGAAATCCAACAACTGTCGACTGGTGTGTTGTTCCAGAAAGGTCCAATTGGTTTTTGCCCCATCGGCAATGCCCAAATACAGTGCATCTGGGTAGTGTTTTTTGATCGTGCCAATTTCTTTTTCCAGACGCTGTAAAAACGTCCCTTTGCCAGATTCAGGCGCTTCTCCCAGATAG
The DNA here is from genome assembly GCA_964468225.1 of uncultured Gammaproteobacteria bacterium. GTDB lineage: Bacteria > Pseudomonadota > Gammaproteobacteria > JAADGQ01 > JAADGQ01 > S141-38. The sequence goes on along the minus strand of CAYXVC010000300.1, from coordinate 785 downwards.
ACAGTATGGTGTCGTTTTCCAGTGACATCATACAGTGAGAGATTACCCACCATGGCTTCTCGATACCCATCGTCTCGCATCAAAATGTAGGCACCATCCAAGCTCACAACAACGGTGCTAATCGCTTCATTGAACGTTGGCGTCGCATACTCCCAGATCTCTTCTTTCGCCTGGGCAATACTGCCAACCCAGTCACTCACATCTTGCAAATAGGAATGGGCGATTGTTCGATGATGGTTTTCAGTTAAATCCTGGCAGACTGCCGGGGCATTCATGTTGGCATATTTGTGTGCGATTTGTTGCGCAAACTTGGGCGTGGCACCTCGGATAATGTGAGCATTGTGATCCAGCGGGCAATGGATCTTTCCGCCTTTTGACGTTTGATAAACATGGCGTTGAATGGGCACACCACCATACGGTGTTTGGTAGATTTTGTTGGTTTTATCGCGTACTGTTAGCTTTACCTCACCCAGTTTGATGGGGCTTCCGTCGGTATCAAACTTCTGGAGGGCGTGTGCTGTGGCCAAACTTCCCATCTCATTGCATCCATCCAGAATCGCTTTTTCCATTTCCATTAAGCTACCAGTGAGTGGCACGGTCACTTGGAGAGTTAATGTGTTGCCTTCGTGAGCGACGATTTCAGCCATTACCTTTTCCTCTTCATATCAGCAAGATAAGCTATTGATCCTCGTTTTTACTTTAAGTTCAACATTATTTAAAATCAGCACCCGGTCAGACCACCTGATCTCGCGGAAATTACTTTGAACCCAGTTTATAGATCATCG
>CAYXVC010000299.1:0-1515 GCA_964468225.1 uncultured Gammaproteobacteria bacterium | reverse complement strand
GTGCCTTGAATAACGTGGTCCAGTGTTCAATCACTTCATCATCAGACCATGCCAGAGCCCGGGACTCATTGATGTGCAAGACCAAATGGTAGTGATTGCTCAATACGGCATAAGCACAAATTTCGATAGAAAAAACATCGGCTAATTCAGCGAGTTCATAGACAACCTATTGTTTACGATGCTCGTAACTTTGACCGGAAAATTCATCATTTCCACAGAGAAAGGCACGGCGGACACAGCGTGAGATGCAATGATAATAGGGCGTTGAACCCAGACAGACCTGGTTCTTGCGGGGTGTTGGCATCAGAGCCTCCTCTTCCATGTGGATAGCACGCTTTAAAAGCTAACCAGATTCGGTCAGAATATCAATGGAGACGAATAAAAAAGGATATCCACTTTAGTAAAATCACAGCCAGATAGTCGATCAGTTCCACAGAGAAAAGCCCTGCGAAGAGCCTGCCCCACGAAGTGCTTTGGGTACACAGCGGGATACACAATGATAATAAGAGATGGCCTCAAGCGAGACTTGAGCATAGTGAGGTTTTGGCACAGTTAATTCCTTTAACCTCTATGACTCCATAGGCATATGAAGTTGTGCCTGATTGGTCCGGTTGTCAACAAGTAAGATGGGGGTCCGTTTAATAGAATGACGCCGCCCGGTTATTCCTTGACACCTCGAATGGTATGACTAATAATCATACTAAAGGAGGTGCCGTATGAGTAGCAGCAAAATTGCAATCACACTAGAATCTGAAATGCTGGCCGAAGTCGATGCGCTGGTAAAGAAGCGCCTGTTCCCAAATCGAAGTCGAGCAATTCAGGAGGCTGTAAAGGAAAAATTGAGTCGCTTGAATCATACTCTTTTAGCACGAGAGTGTGCGAAGCTGGAGCCGGAGTATGAAAAAGCATTAGCCGAAGAAGGGCTTACTGAGGATATGTCTGAATGGCCAGAATATTAAGAGGGGAGGTTCGTTGGGCAGAGTTAAATCCAACTCGAGGTCATGAACAGGCAGGCCGTAGGCCTGTACTCATACTTAGCCATGATATTTTCAACAAACGTTCCGGTACTGTTATTGCTATGGCTCTAACTAGCCAACCGCAAAAAGCTGGTTTTCCACTTACTTACCCTCTGGAATCAAAACAGTTACAAAAGCCATCGTGGGTTAAAATCAGTCAAATACGAACTTTGTCTGTAGAAAGGATTGGAAAAAAGCTGGGTACTGCTGAGCCAGAGCAGTTAGCGGAAATTATAGATGGGTTGAATCAGATAATCGGAATATAATGAAAAATGACATCCACTTTAAGAAAGGCACAACCAATTATCTAAAGTTACCCACTGCTGTGAGAGCATCGTGAATATTTTTTAAGAAGATGTTCGTATATGAGCCTGAAAGACAACAATCAGGAATCGAGATCACAGATGACTCTCAGCAATTAGCTGATCAATATTCCAGTTGGTTGGGGTTAATTTTCGTCAGCCGGGAAAATACTGTTTGCAGCTATTCATGCCCGGCG
>CAYXVC010000298.1:0-1518 GCA_964468225.1 uncultured Gammaproteobacteria bacterium | reverse complement strand
ACCATCGCCAGCCGCAAATAAAATATTGAGCGAGAAAGGCATTTCACCTGCCGATATTAAGGGTACGGGTAGGGATGGTAGAATAACAAAAGCTGATGCTTTGGCAGCAGAATTAGGAGTTACTGCCAATACAGAAAAATCAAGAGAAGGGATTCCATTTGAGTATTCAGAAAATTCGCATGGAGGAACGGCTAAATTATACTATAACGCTAGACGAAGCGCTTAAAGATATTCCATTCCCACCTTTATTGATTCAACCCCTGGTTGAGAATTCGGTACGCCATGGTTTGGAGTCTGTGCTGAAGGGTGGGGAAATTCGTGTTGATGTTAAACATCGAGATAATACGCTCCGCATTATGGTGAGTGATACTGGCAAGGGTGCGGATAAATTGCAAAGTGATGGCATTGGTTTGCAAAACATCAGGGAACGTTTATCATCCATCTTTCAGGGCAAAGCTGAAATAGAAATCAGGGCAAACAAACCGCAAGGTTTAACCACGATATTACATATTCCACTGGAAACCACATGAACCCTAGTGCAATCATTGCCGATGATGAATCGGCACTTCGAGGTTATTTGTGCAAGCTATTAAACGAAATCTGGCCGGATTTAAAAGTTGTTTATCAAGCTAAAAATGGTGTTGACGCATTGCAAGCGATCATTAAACATCAGCCGCAGATCGCATTTTTAGATATCAATATGCCGGGTCTCACCGGGTTGGAAATAGCGGCGCAATGTAAGGGCGAGTGCCACATCGTTTTTATCACCGCTTATGATCAATACGCGATTGAGGCTTTTGAAAATGCAGCGATCGATTATCTGCTCAAACCGGTTAATCACGAACGCCTACTAGAAACTCGCACAAGAATCGAAGCGCGGTTGCCGAATTCATCGCAAGACCTAACAAAACTCCTAGCTCACCTGCCTACCGAAAAAAATCATCTGCAATGGCTTAAAGTCGTTCACCAGGAAGAAGTGCTATTAATTAATATCGATGATGTAGATTATTTTCAATCCGGTGATAAATACACCTCGGCCTATATCAAAGGTAAAGAACATATTCTACGCAGTAGCCTAAAAAATCTTGAAGCACAACTCGATCCTAATAAATTTTGGCGTATCCATCGTGGAACCCTGGTCAAAGTTACTGCCATCGAATCCATTAGCAAAATGCTCTCAGGGCAATTACTCGTGAATATAGGCACGCATAAGTTGTCGGTGAGTCGGGCTTATCAGGGCCTGTTTAGACAAGATTAGAGCTATGTGCTCCCACGTAGGGGTGTGGGAACGAGAAATCGGCGCTTCCTTTAGCAGATTATTCCATTGAACCTAGATTCCGCCGTTAACCGCTATGAGGCATCGTTAAGCGATGGATGAGAAAACAAATGAGTTTGTTTTTCGAATTCACCCAGAGGATGAGCGCACTACGCCATGAATAGCACGTTTTTAAGCGCGAATAGCATCGTTCAGGCTGTAGAAAAACCTCTGCAAGCGTTATAATGCGGTAAAATTTCTGA
>CAYXVC010000297.1:0-1586 GCA_964468225.1 uncultured Gammaproteobacteria bacterium | reverse complement strand
CGTTAGATCCGCCGGGCAAGCCCGGAGAAGAGCACTGCCAATATACTGTACATATTAACAGTATTCTGTTATACCTTCAAGCATGGGAAAACACGCGCTACAAGACATCCTGGAAAACTTTCTTGCAAACAGTGATTACTGCAAGCGACTCCCCTTGCATTATTTAAAAGTGATCGACAAATTAGCCGCTTGCAGAACCGCTGCACTTGGTGGGCACGCTCAATATTGTGAAAACAACCACTTAAATGGCATCTGGTATAACTCCTGTAAACATCGATTTTGCCCTCAGTGCCGCGGCATGGCCACCGAAGAGTGGCTGATTAATACCAAAAATATTTTACTCAACTGCCCCCATCATCACATGATATTCACCCTACCCGCCGATTTGAATAACCTCTGGCGCTACAACCAGTCCATCATCACAAACATTTTATTTCAAGCCACACAACAAACCCTATCGCTATTCTCCAAAGACCCACAATATCTCGCCGCGAAACCTGCGATCATCTGTGCTTTGCATACTTGGGGACGAAGCTTGTCGTTACATCCCCATATTCATACGTTGATCAGTCATGGTGGAATCAATAAAAAGGAAGAATGGGTAACACCTAAGAAAGAGAGCTTATTTCCACAAAAACCACTCATGATGGTATATCGTGGAAAGTTATGCGCTATGCTGAAGAAGGCGATACATCACATTGAATGGCGTTACCCACCTGATATAAATGAAACACAGTTCATCAATCTTTTAAACAAACTCGGCCGTAAAGAATGGATCGTACATTGTTGTCCTCGCTATGAACATGCCACGGGTGTGGCCAAATATCTGTCGAATTACGTCAAATCTGGCCCAGTAAAAAAACAGCAGATGAGTCGCTCAGGTAAAAACCTCGTCAGCTTTCGCTACCAATCACATCAGACGAAAAAGAAAGAGTGCTTGAAATTACCCGTAGAGCAATTTGTCCGTCGACTGATTCAGCATGCACCACTCAAAGGTAAGCCAACACTTCGATATTCGGGACTCTATAACTCGTCTGCCCGGAAAAAGTTGAATCAAGCGCGTGAAGCACTCGGGCAATCTTCTGTTAGTCAAAGGATGATATTACAATGGCAGGACTTTCTTGCCTCAAAAGGACATGAAATAGGTTGCGATACGTGCGGATCACCTATCACTCGAATGGTCGATATTCAGCCTTTTCGAAAATCGGCGTGATCATCATTCAATCCAAACACGGCATTTATGCTGTGGAGACGACTATGCCTGTTACTTTTTATTCAACGCTATTGATCTTCGCTTTTGATGATGCCAAAATGCATAAACAGGAATTTAGGAGTCGTAAGATATGACGCTTTTCCATCCGAACAACCATAGACCGAAAGCGGCGTATCTAACAGCTGACGAACATCGGTGGCTCGGCAGATCTAACAATTCGTTCAATTCGACATTTTTCAGCGCAGTTTGATTTGTGTCATTACGCTGCGCTGCATTCTACACAAATCAAACTGCGCTGAAAAACGCGACTTAACGAGGCGTTAGATCCGCCGGGCAAGCCCGGAGAAGAGCACTGCCAATATACTGTACATAT
>CAYXVC010000296.1:0-1596 GCA_964468225.1 uncultured Gammaproteobacteria bacterium | reverse complement strand
TTTGGCGATGTTTTTGCGGCGATAAATACTGAGCAATTTAGCAAATGCTTCTCTAATTGAGTGGCCGATCTGGCTCACCTGACAGAAGGTGAAATCATTGCCATTGATGGCAAGTGCTTAAGGCGCAGCATCGATAAAACCTCGAAAAAGGCGCTATTCACATGGTCAGTGCATGGGCGCACCATAATAGTCTGGTGTTGGGGCAAGTGAAGGTAGATGACAAATCCAACGAAATCACAGCGATTCCCAAGCTGCTTTCCCGGTTAGATACTGGAAGGGCAGCAGCCCAACTGAAGTAACTGAGTGGTATGACAATGCAGTAATAGAAAAAAGCCCTGAGGGAAATCATGGAACGCAAATGCGGCGCGTTACAAGGCTACTGAAATTTTACAAGCAAAGCCGTGACAGTTGGAAGTCATCAATGCCGAGTGGCTTTGAGATTTCTGTGTTAGTGGATGAATGTTACATCGCAGATTCTGAAAGAGAAGATATCTCTCTGTATGAAACAATGCGGGAAATCCAGGAGCGGCTGAAAAATGACCTTGAAATTGAGCATCCCACACGTGATGAAATGCTGACTGATGGTGCTGATGACGCTAATACACGGTTGTTAAAAGAAAAAATAACCGAAGCCGTTGATAATCTACAGGTATTATTTGAATCTGGTTGTACACGCCTTGATGCACTAAAGGCATGGAATTGTGTTTTCAAGCATGAATACTGGAAAAGCCTGATTGCCGAAGAGGAAGAATCTGAAAAGCAAAAACGCAAAGAAGAAAAGGCCGCGCTGCTTCGGGAAGGAAATGCAGGGTTAAAAATCGCCGCTGGCATTATCGGTATTGGCGCAGCTATTGCAGCTGGTTCGGCAATAGCTAAATCAGTAAAAGAGACACGGTCATATGGCGGCAAGAAAAGGTAAGTTTTATGGTGGGCCTTGGTATAGCAGTTATCGCCAGTTAATGATATTCGAGTGAGGTGCTAAAGCGCAGTTTCCTTCATTAAAGGCATCAAATAAACGCTCAGGACGTAAAATGTGGAGGGAATATAATTTGACGATAGATGTGCCTGAATATGAGTCACGGCAGGTTGTCATTCAGATGAAGCCTAATTGCGGCGGTGCACCGAAGGTTACAACTGATGAGCCAACAAGCTCACCACATCGTTATGACGAAGATGGTGGTGAATTGTGTATGTGGTACCCCAAGGATCCTGGAGAGAACAGATGGATATTTACAAATGGCCTATTGCTCCTGCTGGTTTTGATACAGTTCCACCTGTTTCGTGAAGCGTGGTGGCGCGAAACGGGGGAGTGGCCTGGCCCTGAAGTACCACATTAATACAATAGCTAACAAGTTGTCGTGGAGCCGCTTTGGGGTGAAGTGCAGAGCTGTAGTGTGAAAAACTATATTTGCTTGATTTTACCAAAAAACAGACATGTTGTTACCATATATAGATAAGTGGTCACAGTATGTCTGCTTCTGAACACAAAATACATCCAGATGAAATATTCCGCCAGCACGGTGACCTGCTCCGTATGAGCGAAGCCATCAAATACGGTATATCCCGCCATGCCCTCTATAAAATGCGAGATAATGG
>CAYXVC010000295.1:0-1599 GCA_964468225.1 uncultured Gammaproteobacteria bacterium | reverse complement strand
ATATGCAAACCTGAGCGTATCAATTTTTCCTGCAATCCACCAAACCCCATCCATAAGATAGCAATTCCAGCAAATAAAGCCACCCATAAGAGTAACTGCCATTCATGGGATTGTTTTCCTTTACGAAAAACTCCAATAAACAGAACACAAAAGAGTGCAGTAAAAAAGGCAATATTACCTCCCCGTGCTGCACTAAAAAATAGAGCACCTACCATAATCACAATAAAAATATAGATACTATTTTTTCGATCCAATATTGCACCAGCCAAAAACTTTAACCGCATACGCCAATCAGGATAATAAGCTTTTGTCATCATTTTTGTGAACAACAGACCAATCCCTATCGGGATGGTCATTTCCATCAAACCTGCAAAATGATCTGGATTACCATAAGTACCTGCAACACCGAGAGCAGAAGGGCTCGGATCCCACAACACTCCAAACGAAAAGTGTGAAAAAATACCGTACACAGCTTGTACAAATCCCACATAAAAGAGGACAGTTGCAAGTAAAATAAGGCGCTTCTGGCTGTCAGTCAAACAAAGTACTAGGAAAAACAGTGCAATATAAGTAGAAATTTTCAAAAATTGAACCAGTGTCGCATTCGCATCAAGGCTTAAAGGAGCCGTCTCTCGTATTTCCCCTATTGAGGTATAGCTATATAGTGCATGGGCAGAAGGACTAATGACCTCCAACATTGCCATAGGCAACGGAATCACCTGAGCCAGAAAATAGAGCAGCCATACTCCCAATAAATAGAGTGGCCAGCGAACCTCATATACAATTTTTGGCAAAACTTTTGAATGACGAAACCTTGTGATAAAAAAAGCAGCCAGAAGCAACATCGTCGCTCCTTCCATTAATGCCCAAGCCCAAGGGCGTGCACTCCCTAACGGGAAAGGTAACCATGCCAACAATATTAGCAAAGCAATAAAAAGCATGTTGCTTGAACGGTAAGGCTCCGATCGAATAGTTTTCTCTGAGCGATGATTCATTGTGATGATTTCTCTTTTTCAAGCGCAATCAATCGATCAAAGAGATAATTCAAATCACCACGATTTGTCAGGTAGGGTGTGATTTTTTCACCCCAACCATTTTCTACCGCAATATTAATCACACCCCGCGCATTACTTTTTACTGCCTGACTAATCGTTTGTTTTATCTCTTTACGTTTATTGCTTGATAAAACTTTCCAATGCCTTAATCCTAAGCGAATCACTTGTCGTTGCAAATGATTAATATCGTCTCTATCAGTTAATAATGATGTGCTCTTCAAAAGAGGTGAAATGAGCCACGGCGCATCCACTTTAACTGCAATATCAGGCACACTCCTTGGCTGAGTCTTAAAAAGTTTTCCCGCCACTTTTCCCACCACTATCCGTTCACTTTTTGTGAGATTTTTCCATTCACTGAACCCGATTTGCACAACACTTGTTTCCAAACGTATTACCGCTTTTTCATCGTTAAGAGATGCCCTACCATCTAATAAAACTGAAATGAGTCCACTAGCATTTGTTTCAACTGCAATTTTTGCAACAACACCAGAATTAATACGAATGGCTTCTGAGGTAATTTCTTTTACTTGTTGCTGTGATTCAT
>CAYXVC010000294.1:0-1622 GCA_964468225.1 uncultured Gammaproteobacteria bacterium | reverse complement strand
TTTTCGTCCAACCTCTGCGTTATGCTTAAAATTTTATCATCGGAATATCAATTACCCTGGCAATTTCTCGTATCTCTAGCATCTTCATTATTTCAAACCCCTAATCTATGCCAATAAAAGTCTCACTTTAATTTGAAACTCTGAGGCCTTTGCTCGATTGCTCTCTATTTTGAGACAGCAGCCTCATCAACAAACCAGTGAATATCGCCCACCTGATTTACCGGCAACGGTTCACCACTGCGAATGCTTCCCATGATGGATGCCTTTGATGGGCCCGCAGCCAGCACCACACGAAGACGTGCCTGACGTAAAATAGGCATACTCATACTGATACGATCCGCCGGAGGTTTTGGCGAATCATAAACAGCAATCACTGACGCGGTTTCTGCTAAAGCGACATTCCCTGGAAATAGACTAGCCGTATGGCCATCTTCACCCATGCCAAGAAAAGCGATATCAAACAGATCAACCGCTTCAATTATGGATTGATAGGCCAACGCAGCCTGTTCTGCGCCTAGCTCTGCAGGCATGGGGTGAAAATGAATGCCCGGTATGCGACTCAAAAGATTCGCCTCAATCATCACATCATTTCGCTCAGCATGGCCTACGTGATAACAGCGTTCATCACCGGGGTAACAGTGCAACTTATCCCATGGCAACGGTTTTTCCGCCAACGCAGCAAAACAGCCCGCAGGGGTATTGCCACCCGGCACAATCATATGACAAATGCCTCGCGCTTCAATAGCAGCACCAATCTGAGCGGCAATAAAATCTGCCGCTGCGATAGATGCTGCGTCGAGTGAAGTAGATATTGTCCAGTGATGCATATTACTAGCTCGGTTTGTGCCAGCCAAGCTCACAATCTTCAAATAACGCTTCCATCCCTTCTATCTCCCATGTTCCCGCCTGATAACGGTTAATTGAAAGCTTATCTTGCCATGCTTTCAAAATAGGATCGATGATCTGCCACGACTCTTCCACTTCATCTGCACGAGAAAAGAGCGTTGCATCACCACTCAGCACATCATGCAATAACACTTCATAAGCATCTGAAATATCGCCGCCATCTTCGGAATAAGGGGCATGCATCACGCTACGTTTAATATCAGTGGTTAACCCCGGTAATTTTGCATTCATACGCAATGAAATCCCTTCATCAGGGTGCACTCGAAATACCAGTGCATTGGCTAACGGTGGGTTGCCTTCCGTATCAAAAAGGTTGAAAGGTGGCTTGCGAAAACGAATCACAATTTCAGATACGCGTCGCGGCAAGCGCTTGCCCGTCCACAATACAAAAGGGACACCTTGCCAGCGCCAGTTATCAATATAAAAACGAGCACCTACAAATGTCTCAGTCGCAGATTCCGGCGAAACCCCCTCTTCGGCAACATAAGACTTAACCGCTTCACCATCAATGTTACCGGCGCTGTATTGTGCGGCGATAGTCTGCTTTTTAATATTTTCTTTTTCAAAAGGGCGCATAGCGCGCAACACTTTGATCTTCTCATCACGTACTGCATCAGCAGTAAATTCAACCGGCGGTTCCATCGCCACCAGCGTCATCACCAATAGTTCTGTTGCCGATTGCTGTCTTTACAATAAATAACTTTCGATTTGTCAGG
>CAYXVC010000293.1:0-1656 GCA_964468225.1 uncultured Gammaproteobacteria bacterium | reverse complement strand
GCTAGTCCATGCGAACTGGGCTAAAAGTAAGTAACCGTTCACCCACCCTACTGCTTAAGCAGCCAAATCAAGAGAATCCAGTTTTTCTTCGGCAGGCAACAAGGATGGAATCGGCTCATCTGCCATGTGCGCGGCAACTGCCGCTGTGATGTAATCGTAGCGATTGCGCTTCTGCAGCTTGCAAGTTGTCGTTGTAGTCATCATTCGCTCAACAAATAGATTGCCGCGTTCGGATTGAGTACCAAAACTGTTTTTGCGCCATAATACATAGAAGCGTATCAACTGTTCTGCCAAATTGTTTGTCGGCTCAACACCTTCAATTTCAACAAAAGTCCACAACGATTCTTTATGTTTGAGGATTAATTTACAAGAATTCTCAGTTTTTACATGACCACACGTCGTTCCCTCCAGAAGCAAGCGTTCTATATTGCTTCGAATAGGAATCATGGCCATTTTGAACGCATTCCGGCTTATCTCTCCGTCTTTGTGGCGATGCCATAAGCGAAACATCCGTCTAATATAGTCTAGAATTTCATCACCTATCTTTCCTGGCTTGCCACTACGCTCTGATATTTTTTGCATGTCACGTTTCAAATGTGCCCAGCAAAACTGTCTGAAAGTGGCTTTAATCCAGTTGTAAGAGGCGAACCTGTCAGTAATCAGGATGCCTGCAAATTTTTCACCCAGCAAGTCTTTTGCCGCTTTCATATCCCGTTTGCCACGAATGATAAAGACGGCAACAAACATCGTTGCGGCTAACCACATCCACATTTTATCACCCTGTAATTTATGACTGGTTTCATCGGCATGGACAGGACACGTTTGCTGTTGAATATGAATCTTCGCCTCTTCAACGGGAGCTTCTAAAGCGGCACTAACCGTTTCCTCTGCATTCGAGATCGTCCCAAGGCAGACTGGCAGGTTAAAAAAGTCGTCTAAAATGAGCTGGGTGGAACGCTTACTCAATCGATAATCACCGGTAAGAATCGCGACAGAAGCGGTTGCGCGTGGACCTAATAAGGTGTTGGAAATACCATAAGGCAATGAACCACAATGCACTGTATTGCAGTCGCTACAAGTCCCGTAGACCTGTTGGTATTCTGTCACAACGGGCTTGATTTGAGGCAATTCGAATTGCTGATGGCGTTTGATTTTTTCAATATTGGCTTTGATGTGCCCACCGCACTTACAGGTTGATTCAGGCAGGCAAACAACTGTTGAATCGACTTCTTCGGGGGGTAATAATTTGCGGCCTTTTCCTTTGTGTCCAGGCTGCGCGCCCTGCTTTAAACTCTTATTTTTACCGGGGCCGTGGTATTTCTTTTTTTGCTTCTTTTTTTTAAAGATATCAAGTGAGGGAGAGATTGATGAGTTGTTGGAGTTGGTATTTAGTTTTTCTTCTAAATCGGTTATCTTAGAATTCAAGGCCAGTTTGGTTGTTTGAGAATCGATAGCATTGTCCCACAGAGCATTAATGATCTGTTGAGCCTCTTGGATAGATTGAGCCTGGGGAGCGGGTTTGCTAAAATCGAATTTCATGGTTATCATTGTCTTTTAAAATCACCATTATTGCAACTTTTTAAGGGGTAGGTGAACGGTTACCATTATAGTGTCGTTGAATATATTCAGAGAGTGTCAGGTCTTTAAGCATGGATA
>CAYXVC010000292.1:0-1658 GCA_964468225.1 uncultured Gammaproteobacteria bacterium | reverse complement strand
CCGTACTAAGCGATAAGCTCCTTCTCCCATATTTCTTAAAGGCATATTATGCTTCATTTTATCAACTTTCAAAAAAAATAAAGGTTGGTTATTTTGTAACCGTTCAGACCCCCATGAAATTTAACTAAATTTGACAAAAGCTTAAAATAGATGTCTTATTCTCTCTCTAATAACTGAAAACGATGTACTTTTAAGCTTATGGTTCTTAAAGAACAAGAACTCTTACAGATAGATGAAAAATTTATTGATCATCTTCTCAACAAAGACCCCAAAGCATTGGCGGGTCTAAGCATTCAGTTAGCGAATGATCTTAAAGAAGCTTTAGAGCGTCTTAATCAAAATCCAACCAATAGCTCAAGACCTTCAGGTAGCCTTGCTCCTTGGGATACAGGTCACTCTGAACCTGATGAAGATGAAAATGAGTCCGAAGAAAAAGAAAATGACTCCCCCAAAACAGAGAGTGATGACAAAGAAGAAGCGAATAAGAAAGACAATACCGATCAACAGAATTCACCGCAAAAAAAACGCAAGGCGGGAAAGCAACGTGGTTCCCAAGGTTTTGGTCGTACTCAACGACTGGAAATAACAGCGATAGAACACCATCATTGTGATTGTTGTCCGATTTGTAAAACGGATCTTTCACCCGTTGAGAAAGCTTACACAGGATTCCAAACGGTTAATATCATTTATGGCGATGTTGACTCACCTGGTATCCAACTCAGCAATACCCATCATCTTTATTACGCAGGCGAATGCCCCCATTGCGGACTAGAAAGTCGCTCAGAACCTGCTCGTGCAGCAGCAAATGATACGGATTGGAAAAAGGTAGGAATGACAGAATGGCGACTTGTTGGTCCAGACTTGGCTGCATTGATTGTTTATCTTGCGATGGATATGCGTCTGACCCGCCGAAAAACACGCCGCTTTTTACAGGATCTGTTTGGTTTAACACTCAGCGTTGGAACGATTCAAAATTGTATCATTGAATCCGCTCGTGCATTAGCACCTGTTGAGGAAGAATTAGTGAAAGACTTACTCAATGAGTCTTTATTACATGCCGATGAAACCAGTCATAAGGAAGCAGGAACGCTACTGTGGCTTTGGGTTTTCATTACAGCAAGCACGGCGTTATTCTTTATTGGTTATCGCTCAAAGGAAATATTTAATAATCTACTGGCCAGTTGCTCCTCAACGTTTGAGGGTTGGCTGATGAGTGATGGCTATTGCATCTATCGTGATTATCCCAAGCGTTTACGTTGTTGGGCACATCTGATTCGTAAGGCTCGCGGGTTGTGTGACAGCTATACGGAAGAAATTCGTTCTTACGGAAAACAGGTTAATGATCACTTAGATGACTTGATGGATGCCATTTACGCCGCACGTGAAGGACCTGATGAAGGGAAAGTGTCGATTTTAGACGCACACAAAAAGACGCTTGAACAACTCAAAGCCCTTTGTGAAGAAATGACCGAATCCACCCATAAAAAAACGCGTGAATTGGGTGTGGAATTCCTAAATGACTGGGAGGCTATCTTTCGCATACTGGATTATCCCGTGTGGCCACTTACTAATAATGAAGCTGAAAGAGCATTGAGACATTGGGTTATTTCACGGAGGATTACTCAAGGAACACGTTCGGAGCAAGGAAGCCGTGCTTT
>CAYXVC010000291.1:0-1671 GCA_964468225.1 uncultured Gammaproteobacteria bacterium | reverse complement strand
TAGGGAAAGAGATCACGTCATTGATATGGTCTGATTTTGTTAATAACATCAATAAACGATCAATGCCGAGTGCAACACCAGCGCAATCGGGAAAGCCTGAATGTAGTGCCGAGATCAGATTTTTATCCGTTGGAACTGTAGACAAACCCGCTTTCTCCCGATTTTTAATATCAATTGAAAATCGCCGTTCTTGCTCGATGTCATCTGCTAATTCATGGAATCCATTGGCAAGCTCAATGCCTTTATAATAAAGTTCGAAGCGTTCGGCGACAGGTATCTCATCATTTCGAATACGTGCCAGCATAGCTTGTGATGCTGGGTAGTCGTAAATGAAAACAGGTACTTTCTGGCCTATTTTTGGCTCAATCAGGTGCGTCATTAATAGAGTGAGCCAACCATCACGATCATCATTACTTAAGTCGTAGGCTAAATTAATGCCGTGTGTATCAGCACAATGGTGTAATGAGCGAATTGAATCTGTGAATGGATTAATATCAAGATGTTGCTTAAATAGTGAGTGATAGTTTAAGCGGTCAAAGTTTTTAACATTCAAAAGTTGGCCGACCAGCTTTTCAACTTCATCCATTAATAGCCGATGGTCAAAACCGGGGCGATACCATTCCAATAGAGTAAATTCAGGGTTGTGGTGTTGCCCTGACTCTTCATTCCTGAATGCTTTACATATTTGGTAAATGGCACCTGAACCTGCGGAGAGCAGTCGCTTCATGGCAAATTCAGGAGAGGTGGTTAAATAATAGTTGCGACCTTGCGGTGCGCTTGGTCCAAGATAGTTTGTTTCAAAAATGTTCAGATGGGGGTCAGTAGATGCAGCTGCAGAGAGCAGAGGCGTTTCCACCTCCATTACTTTACGTTGGGAAAAAAACTCTCGAATTTTTGTAAGTAACTGCGCCCGAGCCTGAATAGCAGACAGGCTTGCAGTTGGGTGCCACTGTGTTTCTTTCATATAAGAGAATTACTTTTTCACACGCCCCACATACTCTGCTGTACGAGTGTCTACTTTGATGAGTTCATCTTGCGGTACGAAGAGGGGGACGCGAACCACTGCGCCTGTCTCTAAAGTTGCAGGTTTACCACCACCTCCAGAGGTGTCGCCACGTTCGCCCGGGTCAGTTTCAGCAATGGTCAGCTCGACAAAATTTGGAGCCGCGATAGTAAGCGGGTTACCATTCCATAGTGTTACAACGCAAATCTCCTGGCCCTTGATCCATTTAGAAGCATCACCAACAGCATTAATATCAGCAGCATACTGCTCAAAGCTCTCCTGATCCATGAAGTGCCAAAACTCACCATCGGAATAGAGGAATTCCATGTTGATATCAATGACGTCAGCGGCTTCTACGCTTTCACCGGATTTAAATGTACGCTCAATGGTACGGCCTGTTTTCAGATTGCGCAGTTTGACACGACTGAATGCTTGCCCCTTGCCTGGTTTTACAAATTGGTTTTCAACGATAACGCAGGGGTCAGCACCCATCATTATTTTAAGTCCTGAGCGAAATTCGTTGGTGCTGTAGGTCGCCATGCGATATCCCCTGATTGATTCAAAATTACAACAGTAAAAATTGTGGGAGATTATAACCTGAAAAATTAAAGAAAACGTACTGGGCAGATATATAATCAGGGCAATCGGGCTTAAAACGCCTTGATAAA
>CAYXVC010000290.1:0-1680 GCA_964468225.1 uncultured Gammaproteobacteria bacterium | reverse complement strand
CCTGTACTTTGCGAATGGCATCTTCCAGAGGATCGGTGATCAGTTTTTCCACGTCCTCTGTTGAGGCACCGGGCAACACAGTGATAATACTGATCCAGTTGAAGTTAACCTCCGGGTCTTGTGCGCGAGGTAACTGAATGTAGCTGAACGTGCCAATCAATAACACCACCATAAATGTGGTATTGGCTAATACATGATTACTCAGAAAGGATTTAAGCCACATTTTATTGATTTTCCTGCTTGTCTTTAATCTCTTGGGGCTCAGCGTTCCCTGCGACTTGTTGAGATATACCGGTAGCGATTAAGATTTCGGTATTCAGTGTGTGTCATATTCATTTTATGGCACCAAAAGCAGGCGCTTCAGGCGAGACGAAATGACGGATAATAGCCGGTCTGATGCAATGAATTTCAACACAGCCATGGAATGAAGAGGGCGTACACTGAATACCGAAATCTTAATCGTTACGAGTATGTCGTCATTTCCGTATGTTTTTAGCCAGAGTGATGTGTTAAATCCGGAAGGTAAATCAAAAACGCTGAAAATGATAGCTTGTGTGTTTGGATAAAACTACAGAGATGTTTGCAAAAATGACTGAGGTAATGTTCATCAAAACAAAAACAGGTGAAAAAATGCAGTTTACACGCGAAATCCATACGTAGTAAGGAACGTGCACGCCCCTAACCTGTTGATGAACATCCTGTTTTATGGATATGGAGAGTTTGTTTGCCGAGTGAGTCACTTATGGTCTGTATAGCAGGTTGCTTTATAGCAGGTTGCTTTCTGCGGTCCGGCCGCGCTGGCACGTCCCTGAGAGCGCCTGATTTTGGTAGCGTCAGGCACAAAATTCAATGCATTCTACAGGCTGTTCAACCGGGAATTCCAGGGTTATGTGAATATTCACAAACCTGAAAAAATAACTTCCCTGCCAGTAATGTTTTGGGGTTCAATTCCTTGCAGCTTGCTGCGGGGGATAATCAGTATCGGAAAATATTTTCCGGGGGTATAGTCAGCATATTTAAAGAGAGTGATAATTTGGAGATAAAGCTGAAAGAATTGAATGTTCCACATTCCGGCATTTTCAGTTTTGTCAATTAGTTTAATGTTTAAACCAGAGGTTTACGATATGAATAAAATAACGGCTTCCGTAGGTCGTAACGGTAAAAATCATTCGGTAGATGTTGTTCTCGTTCAAGAGCTTTTAAATGCCCAAAAAATTCCGGGAGAAGTAATACCGCTTGATGTTGACGGGAAGGTGGGTCGTAAAACAATATCGGGAATTGAGACCTTTCAGAAAAAAATATTGAACATGGTTAATCCTGATGGCCACATAGAACCAAATGGAAAAACCTTTAAAAAACTGGTGAGCAGCCCAAAACCCGTCAACATTTTTAATTTTGGTGTGCAAGGTATAGACCTGTTAAAAGACATAGAAAAATTGGCTACTACACCTTATGATGATCAAACTGGAAAAGATATAACTACATGGGTAGAAGGAGCCACCATTGGGTATGGACACCTTATTTCTAATGCCGAATGGCTGAAATACAAAGATGGCATTACTCAGGATCAGGCGCTTGATTTGTTTAATGCCGACCTGGAGCCATACGTCAATACGATCAGAACAAAAGTTACCGCCAGTATTACGCAAAATGAATTTGATGCGATGGTGATTCTTGCCT
>CAYXVC010000289.1:0-1683 GCA_964468225.1 uncultured Gammaproteobacteria bacterium | reverse complement strand
TCCGGCAAAAAGCTGCGGGTAAGCGGTAAGGGTTCACCTTCACCGACCGGCGGGCGTACTTCCTCTTCGGTGTCGGGCGTGAGCACCACAAAGGGCAACTCAACACGCCAGTCGGTCGCATCAGTCACATGCGAAACACGTGCGATGGCACTGAAATCGATGTTGTCTGAGCGGGTGACTTTGCGCAGGCGCGCATTAGCTTCAGTCCGTAACGTCTTCTGTTTTGGCAGCCAGGCTTCAAACTGGTGTACTGCTCGTCGCGTCGCTTCCAGTAGACTCAAGGCGGTATCATTACTGTCGGCGCGTTCAATGGTTTGATCAAGGCGATGATGCAGCGCCTTCACCAGCGCATGCCAGCGCTTGTTACTGCTGATCAAATCATCCTGAATATAAGGGTTACGTGTCACCACCCACATGTCACCCAGCACTTCGAACAACATGCGCGCTGAACGCCCGGTACGGCGTGAGCCACGCAATTTATTGAGCTGTTGCCAGCTTGACTCGCCAAGAAAGCGGATAACAATCTCTCGATCAGAGAAAGAGGTGTAGTTATAGGGGATCTCGCGAATCCGCGATGTGGTGGTGGTTTTTTGCATTCTCGCTCTGATTTATAAAGATTTATTGTCGAAGGCCGATGGTATTTTCAATGGAATCGGGGCGAGTAGTTTAACATGCATTGTTGGTGCTGAGCAGCATATCCAAAGATGTTGCCGACAATGAATAAGAAATAAAACCCCTATAAATTAACAGATTACGATTCATGGACGACAATGCCAGAAGCCGATAATAAGCGCGTAATTCTACTTGAAGAGATTGATTGCGACAAACTTGCTGCTCAACTCTATCGCTGTTCGTCACTATCGACTATGGATGAAGCGCAAATCCCAGTGCTCATTTCGCTTTCAGCGATTGAACGATACCCCTCCGGTACACAGCTTTACAGTGATGGCGTCCCTAATGACGTTGTGTTTTATCTGTTAAAAGGCGGCCTTGAGGTCACTCAAGAGGGTAACCAATCAACTATTCAAGCTGATTCGAGTGAGGCGCTAAAACCTTTTTCCAGTAAATGCTTTGCAACTGCCGCCATCACTACCTCGGGTGAAGTGGATCTGGTTTGTATCGAAAAAGAGCTCATTGAAACCCTCATCGCCTGGGGACAGATCTCTGCACCAGAAACTGAAGTTGTGATGAGTGAAGAGGGCATTGTTACCATTGATCGTGCGAGTTGGCTCAATTCCATGATCAAATCACCGACATTTAGAAAACTACCCGCTGCCAATATTGAAGAACTACTAAACAAGCTAGAACCGATACGCGTCAAAGCAGGTGACCTCATCATCAGACAAGGAGACCAGGGCGACTATTTTTATATGATTAACAACGGCGTCGCACTGGTGACGATTAACCCAGAAAATGATGACGATTCTGTCATCATGGCAGAACTTAACGAAGGTGCCAGCTTTGGTGAAGCGGCATTGATTTCAGATAAACCACGAAATGCCACCATCACGATGATGGAGGACGGGGTGTTACTGCGCCTTTCTAAAGATGATTTTATTAATCTGCTCAAGCAACCAACCCTTCGCTGGGTCGAGTTTGATAAGGTTGAAGGCATTATCAAGCGCGGCGCAAAATGGATTGACGTACGTATGGCGGAAGAGTACGAACGAGGGCATATCCCTG
>CAYXVC010000288.1:0-1685 GCA_964468225.1 uncultured Gammaproteobacteria bacterium | reverse complement strand
CATAAGGTGTGCACGAACGCAAGGTGGGCATACGCACTGTCAGTCGTCCGATATTATAAGGATGAAAGCCATCCACATCTTTGTCGGTATGAATCCGTTCAATAACAATCTCTTCATCAATATGCTCTGGCAAAGGTGATTGAACCAGAATGCCGTGAATTTCAGGGTCACAGTTTAATTTATCAATCAGTGAGAGCAGTGCTTCTTGAGTGATATCCGAAGGCAGATCATGAGCACGAGAGAGCGTGCCAGTGGCAGCGCAAGCATTGCGCTTATTACGCACGTAAATTTCAGATGCTGGATCGCTGCCCACAAGAATGACGGCCAGCCCCGGCGGTGGTAGCGCTTTTGCTAAGCGTTGATCAATTTTTTCTTTAATCTCGTTTTTAATTTTTTCAGCAATGGCTTTACCGTCAATAATAATGGCTGTCATATTTTTTCTAGCAGTTTTATGAATGCGTTTATTCCTTGAGAAGTACTATACCTAATGTGCGTGTAATAGCAATATCTCCTATAGGGTGAACCATAAGAAAAATTTGTTGATTATCTATATTTTTTAAAGCGTTGCGTTGTGGGCAGTGATTCACGCACACTACGCACTTGATTGTGCTTTTGATCACAAAACGGAAATAAGATAATTATGATGGACTTCGGGCGCACAGAGTTACGGAACAGCTTAGTTAAACGCATCACTCGCCAGTTTACGACGACTAAAGATGATCCCGTTGAGCAATCGCTGGTGATTGGTGTTTTTGGGGAATGGGGTAGTGGAAAAAGCTATCTACTTGATGGTATTAAAGAAGCCGTTAATGAAACTCAGGGTAGTGGGTTAAATCTGAAAAGTACTTTATAATTAAGCCTATGAAATGCTATCAAGAAATAAAGTGCCCGAAGTGCAAAAGCACCCAAATCAAGAAGGTGGGCGAGAGTACACATGGAACCCCCCGCTATCGTTGCGACAACTCTGAGTGTAAAACAAAAACATTCATGCTGTCTTATCGCTACAGGGCTTATGAGCCAGGAATCAAAGAACAGGCGGTGGAGATGGCGATTAATGGAAGTGGTATTCGAGATACGGCTCGTGTTCTTAAGATAAATAAAAATACAGTAATAAGTACGCTAAAAAAAAGAGTGCAACCTTGTCCAGGTCAATCCCCAATTTAGAGCGTATAAAGGACGAGAAGTGAGGCTGGAAATGCTCTGTGAAGAGGCAGAGCTTGATGAGCAGTGGTCATTTGTTGGAAAGAAGAGTAATCAACGTTGGTTATGGCATGCCGTAGACCATGCAACAAATACAGTACTGGCCTTCGTCTTTGGTAAACGTAAGGATGTCGTTTTTGAAGAATTAAAAGCGTTATTAGAGCCTTTGGAAATCCGTCGTTACTACACGGATGATTGGGGGGCTTATGAACGGCATCTTGATAGCGACAAACATGAAGTAGGTAAACGCAATACTCAGAAGATTGAACGTAAAAACCTCAATTTCAGAACTCGAATCAAGCGACTGACACGAAGAACAATTTGTTTTTCAAAATTGGAAAAAATGCATGATACTGTCATTGGGCTATTGATCAATAAAGTTGAATTTAAGCTCGATATTCATGCCTGCTCTCAGGTTTAACCCACTACCGTTTTCGAGTTGTTATTTCCCTGGCTTCTGATGGCTGAGTGCTGGATTTTGAATT
>CAYXVC010000287.1:0-1691 GCA_964468225.1 uncultured Gammaproteobacteria bacterium | reverse complement strand
TCAACTTCTTTACGCTCGTTATCCAGGCGTTCCTGCAAGTGGTTGTAGTCTGATTCCAGTGTTGCAATTTTTAATTCGGCTTCCTCTTTTTCTTTCAGAGTAAGTTCCCACTTTCGATTGGCTTCTCCATTCTGCTTTTGCAACGTTGCAATGCGTTCATCAAGGATACCGATTTGCTTATCTAATACCATTTTTTCTGTTAAAGCTGCGTTTGTCTGCTTTTCCAACTGCTTTCCGAAGTCAGATTTTTGTGCTTTAAGCTTTTGATTAATAAAAAGATAAGTAAGAGCGAAACCTGCTACCAGGCCGAGAAATGCTATCAAAAATTCCATGATTTATTTTTAAGTAAAAATAGTGGAATATTTGTTACTCTCTGAAAACAAAATTATTCATAACGAAGACAGTATCATTCTGCCAACTATCCAAAAGTTAGCTGGCTGGCTGATGCCTGTGAGAAGAAGGTTTTAACAGGAAAAGGCTATCACCTCTTACAGAAGGAATTAGTTATTTGAGTGCGAAAACTATCCTCACCCTTAATCTCGCCAGTGGCATTTTTTCCATCTGTGCAATATCTGTAAAGTTGACCAAAAATTTTCGGAATATTGATGCTTTTACCTATTTTTGCCTATGGGAACTCTGAAAATCAGTCTGTCGTTTCATTTCATAAATTCTTATCTCTTATGAGAAAAGTTATACTCTTCTTTTTTATGCTTGGGTTGGGTGTTAGTGTTCATGCCCAGAACGACACCATACAAAACTGGAAAATAACAGGTAAAGCCAGCTTAAATATTAATCAGAATCATTTCTCCAACTGGGCTGCAGGTGGTGAGAGTAATTTTGGCCTTATCGGGAAATACACGATGCATGCCGACTACAGAAAAGGGAAGGCTTCCTGGCTTAACTGGATTGATATGACGTTGGGTTACAGCGTTATTGGAAGGTTAGATCCTATGAAAACCGATGATAAAGTTGAGCTCATCTCCACTTACAAAAGGCAACTGAAAAAGTATTGGTATCTAAGTATTGTGGGAAGTTTCAAATCACAATTTGCTAACGGATACGATTATTCGGTAGATTCTTCTACCCGTGTATCTCATTTTCTGGCTCCCGGATATGTAGATTTAGGCCCCGGTTTTTTATATAAACCGATAAAATGGTTTTCAATTAATTTTTCTCCTGCTAACATCCACTGGGTGATCGTGAACAATCAGCGGCTTGCTGACTTAGGCTCTTATGGACTGGATCCGGCTGTTATTGATTCCGCTGGCAATATTGTTTCTCACGCCAAGAAGAGTCGACTTGATTTCGGCGCCCGCATGTTGCTTATTTTGCAGTACGATATTGCCAAAAATGTCAACCTTTCCACCAAACTAGACCTTTTTTCCAATTATTTGCATAAACCACAAAACATCGTGGTTGACTGGCAAACCGACATCGGACTGAAAGTGAACGACTGGCTAAATGTGACCATCTCGACTACCCTGCTCTACGATGATCGTATTCAGATTACGGATAAAAATGGAAAAACAGGGCCTCGTACCCAATTTAAACAATTGTTGATGGTCGGGTTCGGCTATAATTTTTAATCCATTGAAAAAGATAGGCTTATTATCCGATACACACGGCTATTTCCATCCCCGGATTCCTGAGTTCTTTTCCGGTTGTGATGAGATATGGCATGCCGGCGATGT
>CAYXVC010000286.1:0-1717 GCA_964468225.1 uncultured Gammaproteobacteria bacterium | reverse complement strand
GAAATGCCGCGTTATTCGGAAGAGCGGAAGGCTGCTGTATTAAAGAAACGGTTACGCCCCTCACAATCAGTCAGTACCTGAAGTGTCGGAGTCGGAAGGCATCAGTCAGGCGATCTTGTATAATTGGCACACTCAAGTTAAACAACAAGGAGTTCCTGAGCCTGGAAGTGGAAAGATAAGTCATCACTGGTCAGCGGAAGCGAAATTCGCCGTGGCGGCAGCAACATGACGCAGGACATCCTCGCCATGCGTAACATCGGCATGGCGGTGATGGAAAAAATGAGCGCGCCGGAGTTGCAAATCTATCAGGCGCGGAGGTGTACGAAGAAGCACTGCACACCTGGACCTACCAGCATTGCATCGCTGGATCAGGGTGAAATTTATAATCGCTATCGTGTTGTGCCCGAAATCAATCAAAAAATTCAAATGACCAATCGCCACCTCAATGCCGTTTTACGTGCAGATATTGATTTACACCAGCGTGATGATCTGGAAACCTTTGTACTGTCGTATCTGTTCTTCGGCGCGGTGTTTGAAGGTTGCTGGTTCTACAACGGCTTCAGCCCCATCTTTGCCTTGCAACGCCGGGGTCTGATGAAAGGCACCGCCGAGCAGTTGCAATACATCATGCGTGACGAAGTGATGCACTGTGGCTTTAGTATTCGCACGGTGAAACAGATCATCGTTGAAAATGACGTGCAGCTCGACTCTGTTGCCATTCGTGAAATATGGGATGAGACTGAGGCCTGTGAAAAAGCCTATAGTGGCTACGTGCTGCGTGACCCCATCCTCGGCTACAGCGCGGACGAACATATGGAACAGTTCCGTTACATTGCCAACCGCCGTGCGCGCCAGCTGGGTATTGAAGAACCTTTTCCCGGTGCGCAGTGTGCGTTGCCGTGGCTGGCCAATATTCGCAAGGAGAAAAACTTCTTTGAAACCCGGGTCACCGAGTATCAGATGGGTGGGGCGTTGACCTGGTAAATGATCGATATTTCGTAGGGTGGGTATTGCCCGCCATTGCCCATGGCGCTTGAAGTTTAGAGCGGGATGTTCAAGTCTTTATTTATAGTAATTAATTTTACCGAATCGTCCTCATGGATCATGCGAATGAAAAATCGATTAATGCTATAAGTAAAGACCCTGTTGCTCTCTATTGCTCCTTCTTTTGCTTCTTATATCCAGTAGTGAGCCCTTGTAGCCTGTAATGCTGTGATTTGTTGTCATTAGCTTTTTTCAGGGGTAATATTTCCACCCCGCCAGGAAAGATAATAGATAAAAATGGAATAGTAATGTCAAATAATATCGATTACGACTTTATAAGCGTTTTGGAAGGTGGTCAATTTTTCGAAGGATATGTGCCCGCAGAGAATCAAAGTAAAAGCGGGGTGACGATTGCGACTGGTTTTGATCTGGGAGAAAGAGATGAGAAAGACTTGAAGAGATTAGGCTTTACGCCAGCATTGATCAACAAGTTGAAGCCTTATCTTGGCATGAAGTCAACTGATGCCGTAAGTTTTGTTCGTAAAAAACCACTTTTAATCAATAAAGCTGAAGCAGACGCGATTGATAAAGCGGTAAAGAATTCCATCACAGCTTTATTGGTCAGGAAATATAATGCCGCTATTAAACCGCCTCAAAAAACATTCGTATTTTTACCGTAAAGAGGCACAGACTGTGATTGCTTCGGTTTATTATCAGTATGGAGATCTTTCTG
>CAYXVC010000285.1:0-1727 GCA_964468225.1 uncultured Gammaproteobacteria bacterium | reverse complement strand
CGAACCGGGAACCTGCGTTCCAGCCAGGAGTGGATTTAGCTGATGGTCAGAATGACCCTACTCGAATAATTTCTTCGTGGGAACAGCGCCGCCCCAGAAATAAAGCACTTCAGCGCGGCAGCGTCATAAAAAACCGTTTTCGGCTGGAGCGTGAGATTGGACGTGGTGGCATGGGAGTGGTATTTGCCGCGCGTGATTTGATTCAGGAAGAGGTGGGTGAAAAAGAGTCTGAAATTGCGATTAAATTTCTATCTGAAGAATTTAAATCACATCCTGATGCGCTGCGTATGTTGCAGCAAGAGTGTAAAAAGGCGAAAAGCCTGGCTCATCCCAATATCGGTACTGTGTACGATTTTGATAAGGATGGGCAAAACGTCTATATGACGATGGCACTGCTATCTGGTTGCCCTTTAGATGCCTATATACGAGAACGTAATTTTCAACCGCTCCCTTTTGATGAGGTAATGAGTATGTTGACTGATATTGTGTCAGGACTTGATTATGCGCATCAACGAAAGATTATTCACTCTGATTTGAAACCAGCGAATATCTTTTTGACTGAACGTGGTGCGAAGATTCTTGATTTTGGGATTGCGCGCGCAGTTATGAACGCTGAACCTGATGCTGCTGACCTTCAGCGGCAAGAGGTTCCTGACGATGAAATGGAAACAAACGTTGAGGGTGAAATAGGGTTGACACTTACTTATGCTAGCCTCGAAATGATTGAAGGTAAGGAGCCTGATGTGCGTGATGATATCTACGGCCTTGCCTGCATTGTTTATGAACTGTTGAGCGGGAAGCACCCTTATGAACGCCACTCTGCACAGGATGCGTTGATGTTGCAGTTAGTGCCTGAGCGGATTGTTGCGCTAAAAGAGTGGCAATGGGAGGCATTATTAAAAGGTCTTGCGCTTAAGCGGGCTGATCGCTGCGATGGCGCGACTGATTTCCTGGCATCATTACTACCGAGGCGAAAAGAGCCCTGGAAGCGAGCATCATATGCATTGGCGTTGATTGCGGTTGCAGGCACAGGTTATTTTCTGTTTTCACCGGCCAAAGTTGTTGAGCAAAATCTATTTGAAAATCCAGGTGTTGCTTTAGTGATGGCACCTGCACAGCAACAAAAAGTAACGAGTATGCTGGAACTCGCTGAAGTGCATATGATGGTGGGGCGATTGATTACGCCTGTGGGTGGAAATGCACTGGATGAGTATCGAAAGATACTTGAGTTGAATCCGAATAATCGCGATGCAATTGCGGGTTTAACGTTGTTATTGAGTGCGCTTGCCGAGCAGGCTGAGTCTGCCTTTGCGCTGGGTGATCACCAGCAGGTGGCTGAATTGATTGGTGTTGGACTTGGGGTTCATGATAACCATGAACGATTGTTGGCACTACGGCAGCAAGTTAATTTAGTGGGAAATTAAAGGGCACCTCGATCTATTCATGAACCCGTATCTTGAACCCCCAATACGCCACAGCAGCGTTACCAATCTTGCCAATCTGCTGTGCTTAGAATTAATAGAGGTACCCTAAGATTATGATGACGTTTGTAACAATGAATAAAAGAAAATTTTTTATCGATTGGCAGTCTCGCAGCGCCTATTCTCGTATCGCAATAATGCTTCTTGCTGCGATGATGATCGGTTGTGCGATTGCACCGGAGCAGCCAGCGCTAGTTACGTTAGAGGAGCGGCGCGGGGCGGCAGATAAATTGATGCCAGTGGATT
>CAYXVC010000284.1:0-1782 GCA_964468225.1 uncultured Gammaproteobacteria bacterium | reverse complement strand
TTAACCATCTTTCTGGTTGTGCCAGCACAGACTTCCGGCTCAAGTTGTTTATTCAGCGCTCTGGTCTTACTCAAGGCAGCTTAATCGGAACTCAGTCATTGGTATGGATTTGACTGCACAGACAGTCTGAAAATATAAAAACAATCATTATCCGGTTTGGTGGAGGTGATTTTGGTTAATTATTTGTGGGATTTTTGTCACAAAGGGTGATGCGGTTATGATGTTCTGTATTTGTTCATTTCAATCTAAACACGCTGAAAAGGTGCGGTGATGGTTAAAAAAGTAGAAGTTAAGCAAAGTCACATTCATGGCAAGGGCCTGTTTGCCAAGGCCAAAATTCGTAAAGGTGAAGTGATTGGTGCGATTAAGCCCAAGCCTGTCAAAAAAGATGGCCCGCATGTGTTGTGGGTAACTGAGAGCGAGGGTTATAAGGTTGATGGGCCGTTGAAGTTTATTAACCATTGCCCCAAGCCCAATGCCTGTTATTACGATGATCTAACCGTGGTGGCATTGAAGAACATTAATGTCGGTGATGAGATTACTCACAACTACGGTGATGCTTGGGGAACTGATTAGGCAAATTTGTCGTTTTGCCTGTTTTTTCAGGTGGATATTCATTCCACCATTAAAACCTTTTGTTTCCTGACTTTTTTACTCAAAAAAACCTGAATTTGGCCGATATTTAGTGGTAGCGATGGTTTGTCTGGGTAAAAAGTGTTGCGAAATTTAAAATTCAATATTTTCTGCTTAACGAATTGCCAGTGGTTGAGGCAACGGGGGGGTGTGCCTGCGATTGTGGCCAAGTTATTGCTGCCCTTGTTGATATTGCTGTCGCAGCCTGCTGTGAGTGGGCATGAGGTAGTAAAAAATATCAGTGGGGCTGAAGTCATTACGGCTGAGGGCCTGCTTAATAAAGTCTATGAATATCCAGGGTTAGTGATTGTTGATACCCGTCACAAGGGCGATCGAGTCCAGGGTTATATCGAAGGCTCGGTTAATCTGTCCGATACGGATACAGACTGCAGCCGTTTGGCTGAAATCATTTCATCTTATGAGACTCCGGCAATGTTTTATTGCAATGGCATCAAGTGTGAGCGCAGTGCTAATGCAATTCATAAGGCAATTGCATGTGGGTATGAAAAAATTTATTGGCTACGTGGGGGTTTTAACGAGTGGAAGGCCAAAGGCTTTCCTTATTCGAGTAAATAGCTAGTGATGTCATTGTTTAATATTCAGCGTTGGTCGATGCGAACGAGTATTGTCTTTACCATTCTTGCAATGGGCTGTTTGGCGGTCATTCTGGCAATTGTTAGCGGTGATGTATACCGTCAGCTTGTGCTGGAGAATCAAAGCAAAGGCTTGGCCAATATTGTCGATCTGGAAGTGTCTGAGCAAATAAAAAATGTACGCGAGAAGGCGGTTAGGCTTGCCCTGAGTATTCAGGCCAATAAAAAATTTCGCCAGGCAGTTGAGGGTGGGCAATCTGAAGGCTTGCAAAAAGAGCTTGAGAATCAGTTTTATCGCCACTATGTAGTAACAGGTGAAATAGATATTGAACAGTTTTCAGTCTTTGATGAGAACTTTAAGTTTTTGGCCCGCGCTGTGGCGGAGTCTTCAATCCTGGATCAAAATGATTTTCCGTGTTCTGAGACGATAGAAGAACTTAAGAATAAAACACCAAAGGCAAGATTACAGCCCCTTTCTAGGCAATGCTTATCCGATGGCCGTCTCTATCAAAGCATTGTGGTGCCGATTGCCGGGGTTAAGCTCAAGGGGTATTTG
>CAYXVC010000283.1:0-1853 GCA_964468225.1 uncultured Gammaproteobacteria bacterium | reverse complement strand
ACAGCAAAGAGTCCTATTATAACGCAACCTATGTCAACGACTATTTTTATCCAACACTCACCTTGAAAAAATACAAAGAATCGTTCCGGTACGTTGACGATTCAGTGGATAAAGAGACAACTTCATTGGTAGCATTAAGTTTTCCATTGAAACGATTGGAATCAAAGCATATTTTTACGTTGGGTTATGAGCAATTAAAAATACAACCTGTCAAATATCCGGAGCCGACTATTACAGAAAACCTTCATGCTTTTGAAGGCGAGGCCAACAGTTTTTTTACGTCCTATCGTTTTTCTAATATAAAAAAATACCCTTATTCGATTAGTCCTGAAGAGGGTTTCCGGTTCCAGTTAACTACTCGTCAATATGGTGGTTTTGCAGGGGGAAATTTTAAAGCAAGAGAATACCTGGCATCTTTTAGTAATTATTTGAAAATGCCTTGGGCTGCGCATCACGTACTGTACCTTAATCTCAAAGTAGGGCGTGGTTCTGGTGAAAAATGGGCTTTTAAAATGGGCGGATCAACAGGTTTGGAGAAATTTCCTGTCCGAGGTTATTCAAGCGAATATTATTCAGGAAAGTATGCTGCAACGGGAACCATTGAGTATCGAATGCCTCTGCATCAATTTTTCTCGGGTTGGGGGTCAAAGCCTCTCTTTTTTAAACAGATGCACGGTGCATTCTTCATTGATGAGGGTGAGGTATGGAATAGTGGTTTCTTCCCTGGCAAGGATGTCAGAACCAGTGTCGGTTTTGAGGTCGCAATGGATTTAGCTGTGCTTTACCTGGTGGCTATCACTCCTGTATTAGGTTTTGCCCATGGATTTGACGGTAATGGTAAAACCATGTTCTATTTCAGGTTACAAACAAATATTTAAGTCAAATAAAATGAAATTTAAAATCATTCCTGTGACATCTTACGCTCAAAATTGCTCGCTGATTTGGTGTGAAAAAACACTTCAAGCAGCGGTTATTGATCCCGGTGGGGAAGTGGATAAAATTTTAAAAGCAGCTATTGACACAGGTGTTGAAATAAAAAAAATCCTGGTCACTCATGGTCATCTGGATCATGTGGGTGGCGTGGCTGAATTAGCCGAGCGCTTAAGCATACCGATTGAAGGGCCGCACAAGGACGATCAGTTTTGGCTGGATGCTTTTCCAGAACAATGTGAAATGTTTGGTTTTCCCGTGGTATCAAGTTTCACACCCGATCGCTGGTTACAACAAGGTGATATTGTCGAGTTTGGCGAAACAGAACTGGAGGTCTACCATTGCCCTGGACATACCCCTGGCCATGTGGTCTTTTTTAACAGAAGTGAGAAGCTGGCTTTTGTTGGGGATGTGCTATTCAAAGGCTCAATCGGTCGAACTGATTTTCCTCAAGGTCATCATGAACTACTGCTACAATCGATTGCTCAGCAATTATGGCCATTGGGTGATGATGTGAAATTTGTATCGGGGCATGGTGAGATGTCTACATTTGGAATAGAACGGCGTACCAATCCATTTTTTTAAACCCATGCTGGAATGTTCAAAAGATATAAAATACTGGGGAAAATCTTTGGGTTTCCAGCAAGTCGGCATTGCTAATATTGACCTGAAACATGCGGAAGAAGATTTCCTGAAATGGCTGAAAGCAGGTTTCCACGGTGAAATGAATTACATGGCAAGGCATGGCACCAGGCGCAGTCGTCCTGAAGCGTTATTGCCTGGCACCATCAGCGTCATTACCGTTCGCATGGATTATTTTCCCAATGAAAGTGCTGATCCAGTCAAGATATTAAAAAGCCCTGAAAAAGCCTATATTTCCCGCTATGCATTAGGGCGTGATTACCACAAAATGATGCGTTATC
>CAYXVC010000282.1:0-1858 GCA_964468225.1 uncultured Gammaproteobacteria bacterium | reverse complement strand
TGAACCCGAGTGGATTGCGCTTGAAAACAATCAATGCCCGAATTGCCCTTATCAAAAAGAGACGCAGCCGCATTGCCTTGTGGCAAAAAACCTTGTCAATATTGTAGATCGCTTTGGTGATATCTGTTCGTACGAAGAGATTGACCTTGAGGTGATTACGGATGAACGGCGTATCACCCAAACGACCACGGCACAACGAGCGATTAGTTCATTGCTGGGGCTTATTTTTGCCACGAGTGGTTGTCCCTACACTGCGTATATGAAGCCAATGGCACGCTTTCATTTGCCACTTGCATCACAGGAAGAAACCGCCTTCAGGGCGGCTGGAATGTATCTGCTGGCGCAGTACTTTCAGAAAAAAACAGGCGAGGGTGGTGAATTTAACATGGATGGGCTGAAGAAGATTTATCAGGACCTTCATGTGGTTAACATGGCGATTTCAACGCGTATTCGAAATGCTTTATCGGCGGAGTCATCGATCAATGGGTTGGTGATTCTTGATACGCGAGCGAACATGATACCGTTTGTGATTGAAAATTATTTAGATGAGATTCAACCACTATTTGAAGCGTATAAATTTGATCTTGTTTAGGCCAGTGATTTTTGCATAGGCTGGTTACTCTGCCACTTCAATAAATGCTAAAAAAACCAGGGTAAAAAACCGGATTGATTAAGCAGCGCCTCAAATTCGGTGATGCTGTGATCTCTTTTGGCTGCATGAATCTGAGCGTAAAACAGGGATAAGTTCGGCTTAAATATCATAGGGTTGCAGTCGGGAATTGTGGTTTAAATTAGCCGCGGGGTGTAACTTCCCCTATAATGGCCGATTGCCCGAAATATGTTGATTTCCCGTTGTTTCAGCTTTTGTTAGGCGGGTCAGGAGTTTAGTATGGATCAGTCGCTGGTTTTTGATATCGAATTAATTCGTCGCTACGATAAAAGTGGCCCACGTTACACTTCGTACCCGACTGCGGTGAAGTTTGATGAGGGCTTTGCTGAAGCGGAATATCACGCGGTGGCAGCCAAAAGTAATCGGGAAGGTGGTCCACTATCCCTCTATTTTCATATTCCATTTTGCGACACGCTCTGTTTCTATTGTGCGTGTAATAAAATTGCGACCAAGAATCGCAAACATGCGGTGCCGTACCTTGAATCACTATTTAAAGAGATTGAAATGCAGGGTGCGTTGTTTGATAAATCACGTAAAGTGGACCAGCTTCACTGGGGCGGTGGCACACCGACCTTTATCAGCCATGAGCAGATGACAGCGTTGATGGCGAAGACCCGCAGCCATTTTAATCTGCATGATGATGACAGCGGCGAGTATTCGATTGAGATCGATCCGCGTGAGGTGCAAAACGATACCATTAAGCTGCTGCGTGAACTTGGTTTTAACCGCATGAGCTTGGGTGTGCAGGACTTTGACCCTGAAGTACAGAAGGCGGTGAATCGCATTCAGACTGAAGAGCAGACCTTTGCGGTACTTGACCAGGCGAGGGCTGAGGGCTTTAAGTCGATTAGTGTGGATCTGATCTACGGCCTGCCATTTCAGTCGCTGCAAGGGTTTGCAAAAACAGTTGATAAAGTGATCGCAGCGGGGCCAGATCGTCTTTCAGTCTTCAACTATGCGCATCTGCCGGAGATGTTTAAACCGCAACGTCGTATCCTTGATGAAGACCTGCCATCAGCGACCGAAAAGCTCGATATTTTGCAGATGACCAATGAACGCCTGAAGCAGGCGGGTTATGTCTATATCGGCATGGATCACTTTGCCAGGCCGGATGATGAGCTGGCAGTGGCTCAACGTGAAGGCACGCTTTACCGTAACTTTCAGGGCTACTCGACCCATGCAGAATGT
>CAYXVC010000281.1:0-1883 GCA_964468225.1 uncultured Gammaproteobacteria bacterium | reverse complement strand
AAGGGGCGCCGCCTATCTCGTTCAGTGCTTCATCATTATCAAAATATGTCTTGAGGGTCACCGGACTTGCAGGCCGTCCGGCACGAATAAGGGCAGCTGCAGCTTCAAAGAGGCGGGCATGCAGCGGATCAAAGAAATGTTCGGGCTTAAGGAAGGCTGAAACCCGGTCACACGCCTCATTATTGACCAGGATAGCACCCAGCAGCGCCTGTTCTGCTTCAATATTATGAGGCGCAGAGCGATAGTTGACATCCCCATCATCGGTGGTGTCAAGGTCAAAAGTGGTGGCGAGAGAAGTGCTGTTGTCCATGGTTGGACATTACTCCAATCGGACAGAAAAAATACAAGAAATTCTCGAAACATTTAAGTTTTTCGAGATACCCCCATTAACAACATTTTGTACACAGACAAGACTTCGTTGAGCGATAATCCTGCTTGCAATTTTTGTCAAAAAAGAGGCGGGGTTGTCTAATTTCAAAATCGTAAGTGCGGTAATCCCGAAAAGGTTTTTTGAAAGAACAACATAGGCCTTGTGATGACCCTGAAATTATTACATTGATGCTTCGGCTGCGGCCATATAATCACGGGTGATGGGCAGGTTATCCACGCTTTTGCTCAATTGAATCTGAAAAACCATATGTTTGCCGTGGCGGAATGACATTTCGCTGATGATCAAATAAAATTCCCACATGCGGCAGAAGCGCTCATCAAGCAGTCCTGCAATTTGTTGGCGATTTTTTTGAAAACGCTGCTCCCATGCGGCAAGTGTTTCGGCATAGTGCAGACGTAGAATTTCCAAATCGGTTATCCATAGACCGGCTTTTTCGATTGTTGTGCAGGTCTCGGACAAAGCCGGGGAATAGCCACCGGGAAAGATGTATTTTCTGATCCAGGCACCGGTTGTGCCCGGGCCACCTTTGCGTCCGATTGCATGCACCAGCGCCACGCCATCCGCTGTCAACAGATTGTTTATTTTGGTGAAATATTCCTGATGATGGGCAATGCCCACGTGTTCAAACATGCCAATGGAGACGATGCGATCAAAGTGGCCTTCAACATCGCGATAATCCATCAACTTAAATTGGACGCGATCCTGAAGCCCACGCTCTTTAGCGCGTTCAGTTGCCAATACCTGCTGTTCTTTGGACAGCGTGACGCCCAACACCTCAACATCAGCATGCTGCGCTATGAACATTGCCATGCCTCCCCAGCCCGACCCAATATCGAGCACTTTTTGGCCCGGTTTGAGGTCAAGCTTTGCTGCAATATGGCGTATTTTATTTTGCTGAGCGACCTCAAGTGTGTCTTTCGGCGAAGCAAAATAAGCACAGGAGTAATGCATGTCTTCATCGAGAAACAGGCGATAAAGTTCATTTGAGAGATCATAATGATGAGCGACATTGGCCCGCGCCTTGCGAACCGTATTATGTTGATGAAATTTACGTACACGTTTCAGCAATGTGCGCAGCGATCGTTGCAGGGGTTGTTTACGCAGATTTGACCGGTTCAGGGCGAAAATCATCAAAAGATCGCGGATAGAACCTTCTTCTACGATCATCGTGCCATCAACATACGCTTCACCAGCGCGCAGTTCAGGATTGAGAAACAGACGATTAGCAAGCTTTTTGTCAGTGAACCGCAATGTTACTTCGGGGCCTTGTGTGCCCTTATGCTCGTATTTTTTGCCATCGGCATCAATAATGCGGATGGTTCCAGTCTGGACGAATTTTTCCAGCATGGCGTTTAATAGTCGCATCGTGCTACCTCTTCCGTGTTGGAAAAAAGCACGGGGCTCAAAATTCCACTGAATAATGAGCCCCCCGTTAACCTAACTCTCGTCTTTGTTTTCTTCCTGATCATCAGATGCAGCTTCATCACTAGCT
>CAYXVC010000280.1:0-1918 GCA_964468225.1 uncultured Gammaproteobacteria bacterium | reverse complement strand
GTGATGAACTCAAGCAGTATGAGATGAGCCGTGCGCTCTCTCCAAAAGAGCACGGCTCAGTGCGCTATTTTATTGGTGACATTCGTGATCGTGAACGTCTCTATCGGGCATTTGATGGTGTGGATATTGTTATACATGCCGCTGCACTAAAGCAGGTGCCTTTATGCGAATACAACCCTTTTGAAGCAGTTAAAACCAATGTGATTGGCGCGGCAAATGTGATCGATGCGGCAATTGACCGAAATGTTGGACGGGTCGTTGCGCTGAGCACAGATAAGGCGGCAGACCCTGTTAATCTCTATGGGGCAACAAAACTCTGTGCCGACAAGCTGTTTACTGCAGCAAAGAGTTACTCCGGTGGACGAGATACCCGTTTCAGCGTGGTACGTTACGGTAATGTCGTCTGTAGCCGCGGCAGTGTCATCCCCTATTTTATGAGCCTGCGCGAGTCGGGTGAGATACCGATTACCGATATGCGTATGACCCGCTTCTGGATCACTCTGGAACAGAGTGTCGAGTTTGTTTTTAACTCATTGGAACAGATGCAGGGTGACGAAATTTTTATACCCAAAATACCCAGTATGCGCATTGCTGATCTTGCGCGAGCCATTGCACCTGAATGCAAGCTGAAAGTGATTGGTATTCGTCCCGGTGAAAAACTGCATGAGGTGATGATCTCTGAAAATCACGCCGCCAATACGCTCGAATACGATGACTACTTTGTTACTCTTCCCTCAGTGCCAAAAGCGGGGTGTAAAAGCCGAGCAGGGGGAAGGGTCTGCCCAGAAGGGTTTAGTTACCGCAGTGATAATAACAGTCAGTGGTTGTCTGAAGAGGCGTTACAACGGATGGTGAACTGAACCGTTTACGTGAAGTTTATTAACCCTCTGTTTTCCAGGCTATACTTATTTCAGCCCCATAAGAGTTACTTTGAAAAGGAACAGCGATTACTGTTTTCAATAAAATGATCATAAAACTCCTATTTATAGTTTTTATAATTAAAAGACAAATAGGACAGCCAAGTTAAAAAATATCAAAACAAAATATACGGGCGACATGAGACGCTACCAATCATCTGTTATGCGTTATTTTTGATGTTTTGTAACAAAAAGGGGTTGTTTCGTATGAAAGAAACAAAAATTCTCGAATACCAGACAAGCGGTACCCTCAACATCGGGTTGATTGCAATTTACTCGTTAATTGGGTTAATCGAT
Source organism: uncultured Gammaproteobacteria bacterium (assembly GCA_964468225.1). Taxonomy (GTDB): domain Bacteria; phylum Pseudomonadota; class Gammaproteobacteria; order JAADGQ01; family JAADGQ01; genus S141-38. The sequence goes on along the minus strand of CAYXVC010000280.1, from coordinate 704 downwards.
TTTAGGGGAAATAGTTCTGACAACTTTTGATGCCCGGTATGCGCTGGTAGCCCAGTGATTGACACACCTGTTTGAGTTTAAATGCCCCACCAACAAAGAATTTAAAACGACTCTCAAAGTTCTTGATCAGATAGTCCCAATGCTTGGGTTCGATACTGAGTCGCCCCAGAATGGGTGACAGGCGAGCATCAATATGGCCTCGCTTATCCTCCCTGATAATCCGTCCACTCAGATCGACCAGTTCAAGATAATCAGTCAGCCGAAACGGAAGCCCTTTTGGCATCTCTTCTCTTGGATTCCCGGCAAACGGAAACAGTCCTTTTACCTGTTGTTGCGGATGATTGGGCGTGTGTGCCGATTTCGCTTGTTTAGCTCTTTTTCTAATGCTGGTATGCGCAGAGCCCAGTGTCTCCCCCAGGCAGTAGCGTTGTGAGAGCAAGTTGCCGCGAAAGAGCTGGTGCCAACGCTAAATCACCTCATCAGCCGACCACTGATTTAGCAACAGAATGATCCACAAACAACACGGTATGGTAGTGGTTAGACATCACTGCATAACCACAAAGCTCGATGGCAAAGATCTGAGCCAGTGTTTGTAGTCGCTCTTCAACCCACTGCCGACGGTGTTCATAGCTTCGGGAGGTTGTGGAGTCTTCGCCACACAAAAAGGCTCGGCGGACACAACGCGAAACGCAGTGGTAGTAGGG
>CAYXVC010000279.1:0-1920 GCA_964468225.1 uncultured Gammaproteobacteria bacterium | reverse complement strand
AGGCTGGTTTTCCTACCCCACCAAAAACGCCCCCTTCCCTCGCGGATTGCGTGGAGCAAAATCAGCATTGGATATCGAATTCAAATCCGAGAAATTTTTAAAAGTACCCATGATGGTTTGCGTGGGCGAACATGATATTCGTCGTGATCCGGCACTCAACATGCAGACACGCATTGATGAGCAGCAGGGGAAAAACCGCTTTGAACGCGGACAACGCTGGATAGAAGAAATGCAGGAAAATGCCCGCATCGAAGGTCTCAACACCAGTTACGCGTTTCTCAGCTTACCTCAAAGCAACCACGACTTTTTACAATGCGTGAAACACGGACAAATGATTCAGCAAGTGTTAAGATTTTTTCAACTGGAAGTATCAGCAACACGTCTGCAGAAAGATAGCGAAGATGTTGTTGATTTACAGCCGCATTTAGACATTAACCGTCGTATATCCGCTGCCTGAGACAATCGCTAAAAACTGCCCGCACAAAAGAAAAACCTTTGCACCGTGATGATGCAAAGGTTCAGGTATTATACATATGGAGTTACACCCAATAAGAGAAAATCGGGAATAAACTGGATGCCGATTTACGGCGTATCGCCAATTTCACCAACAAGAATAAATTTGCGCTTAGGGCCACCAGCCGGTTTGATCACCAGAGAACCAACACCACGTTTACCGGCAAATTTTCCAGTCCCCCTGACCAGTTCCCAAAAGCCATTGTCAAAAAGTTTGGGCTTTTTCTCCCCCTTCATGAAAACAGCGCGCACCTTGAACCTGATAATGGCGATGCCCCCTTTATCATCGGTCATCTTGAGGTAGCCTTGCGGATCGCCGCCAAATGGCGGGTTAATATCGTGCCAGCCAAATTCTGTGACAGCGGCTCCCGCTAATAAGCCGGTCCCTTCCGCTTTACCTTCACGACGCACAGCCAGAACAAACTGCTTTGAGCCATCGCCAAAATTAAACTTCATCTTTTCCATAGGAGTCATCACAGCTTCCACGGAAACAGGAGCAGCGAAAACCGAACTGGCAGATAAAGCGACGCTGAGTGCAGCGCCAAATAAAGTGCGTTTAATTGTTGAAATTTGTATCATTATGATTCCCCGTTAAAATATTTTTCAATATTGTCACAGGGAAAAGATATCTCAAGACACATTCAATCACGTATATGTGAGACCACTTCTGGGATTATTGAGAAACCTCTGCTTCAGGTGGCTGCCACTTGTCACGCATCGTCACCAGTTCTTCGGATGCGGTTGGATGAAGCGCAACTGTGGCATCAAAATCAGCCTTGGTTGCTCTCATTTTAATAGCAATTCCCAACACTTGAGCCATTTCACCAGAATCGGGGCCCATGATATGAACACCGACAACCCGGTCTGTGCCCGCATCGACGATCACCTTCATCAGGGTTTTTGTATCACGTCCACTGATTGTGTGTTTCATCGGTTTGAACAAGGATTTATAGATATCTATATCGCCATATTTTTCACGCGCCTGCGCTTCCGTTAAACCCACTGTTCCCAGTTCCGGTTCGGAAAAAACGGCGGTGGCGATATCGTCATAATCAACGCTTGTCGGGTTGTTTTTAAAGACAGTTTCAACAAAGGCCATGCCCTCACGAATAGCGACAGGTGTCAGGTTGACCCGGTCGGTCACATCACCCACTGCATAAATACTGGGAATGGACGTTTGTGAAAACTCGTCAACGATCACAGCGCCTTTGCGATCAATCTCAACGCCGGTCTTTTCCAGTCCAAGATTAAATGTATTAGGTTTGCGCCCGGTGGCATACATCACCAGATCCGTGTAAACAGTATCGCCATTGGCAAGATCGACGCGATAGCCTGATCCGGCCAGAGAGATTTCTTTAACATCAGAATTTAGCTGAATATCAATGCCCCGGCGTACCATTTCATCAT
>CAYXVC010000278.1:0-1966 GCA_964468225.1 uncultured Gammaproteobacteria bacterium | reverse complement strand
TTATAACACTATCGCTATTCCAGTCGCAGCGATGGGTAAATTAAATCCTATGGTCGCATCGGCAGCCATGGCTTTAAGTTCGGTTTCAGTCATTGTTAATTCATTAAGACTAAGCAAAAAGTAAGGAGAAATGATGGATCATTCAATGCATGATATGCACCAAATGGCAGCAGCAACAGGATTTGATTATACCTTGGCTTTTATTGCGGGTGTTTTGGGTAGTGGCCATTGTTTAGGGATGTGTGGAGCATTGGTTTCTGGTTACTTTATGAATTCGGGGGGACATAAATCTTACTTCCCTTATTTCGCCTATCAACTTACCCGGATTTTTGTTTACGTTTGTATAGGCCTGTTAGCAGCGTCTTTGGGGGTAGTACTGGTTTCAGGCGGTCTATTTGGAAAATTTCAAAGTATTTTGCAAATGGGGATTGGGGCTGTTGTGATTATTCTTGCACTTGGAATTTTAGGATTAATACCTTGGCAGGGGTCGGTAAAATTATTGCCGATGGGTTTATTGCGTAAAAGCTATGCCACAGCAAGAACCAAAGGCCCTGTTTTTGGTGCCATGATCGCCGGATTTATGAACGGCTTGATGCCATGCCCATTAACTTTTGCCATGTATGTTCAGGCGACTTCAGCAACTTCAATTGTTGAAGGAGGGGCTCTAATGTTGGCATTTGGCGCAGGGACTTTACCGACCATGCTACTAATCAGCTTTGCTTTTGGTAAGATGACTGCTGGAGTTCGTGGTTTAATGTTGAAATTAGCCGCGATTATTATGATATTTATGGGACTCAATACTATCTATAAAGGCTTGAGTTTTTATGTAGAAGAAGATTTTAAGCATCGTACTTTTTTGCATTTTTTAAAAGAAAAAATTGATGAAGGTATGCTGTTAATGAATGAAATGATCGCGTATATTAATATGCTGATGAGTAATATTCAGGGTATGTAATGCAACAGGCCGATTTGCTTGTATTAGTCAATGCAGCGCAGCAATTAGAATCATCAAATGTAGCAACAACTATTAGTCAAATTGTAGGGTTACCAATAGAGAAAGCAATGTCTGCTTTACCTGGACATTGGTCAAATATCGTTTCACGAGTCACTAAAAAAGCCTTAGAAAAGGCACTGGATGCCGCACTTTATTCGCTTAAAGGAAAAACAGCAAAACCTAAAAATAAAATTCACAAATTGCTGGTCGGAATCAGTGGTGCCGTCGGAGGTTCATTTGGTATTACTGCATTAGCGGTTGAATTGCCGGTTTCTGCAACCATCATGCTACGCTCCATTGCTGATGTGGCAAGAAGTTATGGAGAAGATCTGGACGAGCTGGATAGCAAAATGGCTTGCTTAACTGTTTTTGCGTTGAGTGGCGGTGGTTCTATGAAACCTTCCAAATCTTCTGAGGCGGCTGATACCAGTTATTATGCAGTACGTTCTTTTTTAACCAAAGCCGTGGGCGATACCACCAATCATGTTGTGGTTCATGGTTTATCCAAAGAAGGAGCGCCAGTTTTGGTCAAACTTATCAATGCGGTTTCTGCACGGTTTTCTATTCCAGTTTCTCAAAAACTAGCGGTTCAATCCTTACCTGTTGTTGGTGCCATTAGTGGAGCTTCTGTTAATTGGATGTTTATAGAACACTATCAGAAAATGGCAAGAGCACACTTTTCCATTCGTTCTTTAGAAAAAAAATATGGCAACAAGGTAGTTGAGAGATTGTATAAAGATATTGTTAAATATAATCGTGAGCAAAAAACAAAAGATTGGGAAATCAAAAAAGTTGATTGATGTGTTTTTATAAGGAATGAAACTCAACAACCACTAGCTTTTAACTGGTGGTTGTTGAGTCTCTTCTCGGACAGGCCTCCTGATAGACTCACTTTCACTATAAAATTAATAATATGTCCCAAACTGAAAAATTTAGCCAATTTACAATCTCGCATCAAATAAAGCGAAGGAT
>CAYXVC010000277.1:0-1983 GCA_964468225.1 uncultured Gammaproteobacteria bacterium | reverse complement strand
CATGGCCTATCGTGCCAACATTGACGTGGGGTTTGGTGCGTTCAAATTTTTCTTTAGCCATGAGTCATTACCTTTAACTTAAATTTCTACTTTTATGATACTTTGTTAACTATTGCCTGCGCTATATTTGTGGGTGCTTCATTATATTTTTCAAACTGCATAGTGTAGGTAGCTCGACCTTGAGTTGCTGAACGCAAGTCAGTCGCATAACCAAACATTTCTGCCAAAGGCACTTCACAATCAACTGCTTTTCCCGCTGGAGTATCATTCATCCCATGAACAATTCCGCGTCGTCTATTGATGTCACCCACAACATCCCCCATATGATTCTCAGGGGTAATTACTTCAACTTTCATAATTGGTTCCAGCAACGCCGGCTTGGCATTTTTTGCACCATCTCTGAAACACATCGAGCCAGCAATCTTAAAAGCCATTTCGTTCGAATCTACATCATGATAAGAACCGTCAAACAAGGTGACTTTAACATCAACTACCGGATATCCAGCAATAACGCCATTCTCCATTTGTTCCTGGATACCCTTGTTCACTGCGGGTATATACTCTTTAGGAACCGTACCACCAACCACTTCGTTAACAAATGCATATCCTGCGCCAGAATCTCTGGGTTCAAGCCTAAGCCAGACATGACCATACTGCCCACGACCACCTGACTGCCTGACAAACTTACCTTCCTGCTCAACAGTTTCACGTATTGTTTCCCTGTATGCTACTTGTGGAGCCCCTACATTGGCTTCAACACCGAATTCCCTTTTCATTCTCTCAACAATTATTTCCAGGTGTAACTCTCCCATGCCTGAAATAATCGTTTGCCCTGACTCTTCATCCGTATGCACACGAAAAGATGGATCTTCCTGTGCCAGCTTTCCTAAGGCAACCCCCATTTTTTCCTGATCCTGTTTTGTTCTCGGCTCAACTGCTACAGAAATCACCGGCTCCGGGAAATCCATCCTCTCCAGAACAATACCCGACTTAAGAGCACATAAAGTATCCCCAGTCGTAACATCTTTCAGCCCAATCGCAGCTGCAATATCTCCTGCAAAAACCTCTTTAACTTCTTCACGACTATTGGCATGCATCTGCACAATGCGTCCAATGCGTTCTTTCTTTGTTTTAACAGCGTTTAAAACACTATCACCACTTTTCAAAATACCCGAGTAAACCCTAAAAAAAGTCAGGGTTCCTACAAATGGATCAGTCGCTATTTTAAATGCCAGCGCTGCAAAAGGAGCATCATCGCTAGCAGGACGCTCTGCTTCAGCTTCATTATCTAGCAATCCTTTAATAGCGGCGACATCCACTGGCGCCGGCATATACTCGATCACTGCATCCAGCAATGTCTGCACACCCTTGTTTTTAAAAGCCGAACCACAAAAAGCTGGAACAATTTCGTTAGCCAGTGTTCGAGTGCGAATTCCTTTCTTTATTTCTTCATTAGACAAGGTACCTTCTTCCAGATACTTATCCATCAGCTCGTCATTTGCCTCAGCTGCTGCTTCTATCATTTTCTCTCTCCATTCTTCACAGAGAGCCAGCATAGGCGCAGGAATTTCCTTTTCTTCAAAAGCCACTCCCATATTGGCTTCCTCCCAATATATGGCTTTCATTTTGACAAGATCAATTACCCCTTCAAACTTGTCCTCAGACCCAATGGCGAGCTGCATGGGTACTGCCTCGCTGCCAAGCCTGGTTTTAATTTGCCCGATGACGCCGAGAAAATTAGCACCAGCACGATCCATTTTATTTACAAAAACTATGCGCGGCACATTGTACTTATTCGCCTGCCGCCACACCGTTTCAGACTGCGGCTCAACCCCGCCTACAGCACAAAATACAGCACATGCACCATCCAACACACGCAGCGAACGCTCAACCTCAATGGTGAAATCTACATGTCCTGGTGTATCAATAATATTGATACGATGCCGGGCAAACTGTTTCTCCATGCCACTCCAGAAGCAAGTT
>CAYXVC010000276.1:0-1989 GCA_964468225.1 uncultured Gammaproteobacteria bacterium | reverse complement strand
GACATTTACACGGTTATGCTGAGGAATCTGTTAACGTAAACTTTTCCGCCCTTTTTCTTTCACAGAACAATCGATTACGCACACACCAATCAATCGTTTTTCTTCCTCAGTCATCATATTCCTGAGCGCTTTCATCATCTCGTTTGCGGATTCTGGTTTTTCCCCATGAGGTGGTGGTGGAACCTTTCCGGTACCAAACCAGAAGACAAGATAAATCCCGTAGCCCTGAGCACCAGGATCACGCGTATATTTCTCAATTAATTGGTTTCTTAATTCAGTCCAAATTGTTTTTTTCCCATCCCTGTAACAATCCCGTTTTATTTCTACAGGCACATTAAACCCGGATATTCCATCGTACGAAACCCTGATATCAGCTCGCTTGCCATCTGCATAATAACCCTCTTTGATAGCGTCGATTTTTAGAGGCGCTAATCGTTGCTGCAAATCCGACAGAAGCGCATCACGGCATAATTCTTCGACTTTTGGTGATGGGGATCTACCGTTTGAAGCTTCATTCCAGTATTGTTGAAAATCATTTGTACTACCATCACGAATTCGGCGCGCAAGATCATTTAAATGACTTAATGTAACCGCCATAAGGTCTGCAGAATTTGCAGGCTCGGCATTGTTGAGTGTTTTCTTTACTTGAAAAATATCAGGCGGCTGAAATGATGCGTCCCTTGCGAGCCTGCGTTGGCGGTATAGAGCCCCGCGCAAGGCATCACTCCATTGTTTTAGTTCGGGCAAACCTAATAAGCGTTCCAGTTCACGAGCTGCTTCAGCACTTTCCTTACCTGACAAATTATTAATGAAGCCTGACACGAGATCCGCCGCATCCATTTCATGCGTAACCCGACCAGACCTCGAAAAATTATAGGGTTTAAAACAACTTCCCAGTTTCTGAATCAACATTCCGATAGTTGTTTCAGGCAACTCATCATCAGGCTGCCATTGTTCAAGTCTTGTTGTTAGAAAACCAGCGATAGCACTTATTCGAGCAGAACTGTTTCCCATAAATTCAACTGCCATTTTCTCGTATTTTTTAGGACTCAATAAAAGGCCAGCTGCCAACCAGCGGCTGCGCTGCATAACATCCATACTGACAAACTGAAGCTTTTTATCTACCAGAGTTGATAGCCGTTCACGGTCATATCTCAACGCTGCTTTAAGCAGATAATCCAAACTGTTAATTTGTACTGTTTTCCCCCGTACCGGATACTTTTCCAACAGGGGTATCGCAGACCGAACAGCCACCCCTTTCCATAGCTCATCATGAGCTAACTGATAGATGCCGGTAACATGGTCTTTTTTGGTCTTCAGACAGGCAACGGCATACTGTATGAAAACCTCACTAACCAGGCTGGGGTTGCTCTTTACAAGTTTCTCCACCCAATCAGTGACATCACCAGTTGCTGCTGTAAAATAAAATGCCAATGCATGTTTATATTGATACGCGGTTACCAAACCCAGATCGTCTGGATTATGAGCGCATATCTCATCCAATCCAGCCAACACCGCATAAGCAATGTAGTATGTTTTTCCAACTGCTACAGCTGCTATGATTTCCTCTACTGACGGTAAATCGTCACGTTTTTTTGTATTTACCAACCCTTGTAATGCGGCCTCATACAAGTCGCGTCGACCAGGAAGCATTGACTCCAACAGTTCATGTGGTGTATTCCCCGTTGCCTCCACCAGATACCCACGGTATGCGAAAGCAAGATCGTGAAATATCGCGTGTGGTGCAGTTCCCTGCCTGATTTCTTCTTTATGCTTAACAAGCTGAGCAATCCATTCGGATTTATTTTTCTGTTCTATCCTACGGCGCTCATTTTTCTTTATGGCGCGTTCTATTCGTCTGTCGATATCCTTTTCAACCAGCATATCATCAAGTATTTTCTTGAACTGCGGGTGATCGGATAACCAAGCATAAATATCATCTAATGTGAAATCAGGCGAAATCACGCCCGACTGAAGTGTAGCCACTGC
>CAYXVC010000275.1:0-1990 GCA_964468225.1 uncultured Gammaproteobacteria bacterium | reverse complement strand
GGTGCCCTTCAGCTAAACTACTCCCCTACTCACTTGTTATCCACATCCACCCAAAATGTACCGGCATCCACCGACACCACCACAACCATCGTACCTGCTGCAATCATCTGCTGCTCAGAAGCGTGATCAATCACCACCTGCCACTCAACCCCGGAATATCGTGTTATTCCCGGTGCAGTGGTACTAATTTCACGTTTAAGCCACCAAAGAAGGCCAATAATGTCACTGCTATTGTCCTTCTTTGGTGGCTTGCTATTGCGTTGAATCGCTCTCAAAGGCTTCCACAACAGAAGCGAGATAAACACAGAACTTAGTGCAAAAGTAGCAATACTCGACAACCAGGTAGCAGGGACAAGTTCAAACCAGATTGCACCACCGGTCAGTAATGCCCCCAGCCCAATAAAGAGGATAAACCCAGTTGAGAAACCCAACGCTAACGCTTCAATAACCAGTAACAGAAAACCGATCGCAAACCAAAAGCTATAAATATTGTCATTAAAAAACTCAATCATGGTCTACTCTGCTCTTTTTTCCGTTGAAAATGCATTGCTTTGATTCATCGCGCTGACAATCGCGACCGCCTCCGCCACACTGGAACCTGGCTCACTCGTCTTCCCATCCATCAACACCACCGTAGACTCTTTCGCGATCGCCTCTTTTGCCGCAATCGCCAGCGTCGCAAGATCAAGCTGCACCGCCTTCTGCCCTGGCGAGCTATCGGCCACCTCGCCAATCACATGCAGCGCGCTCGCCTTCGCCGCAGCCACCAATTCAATCGCCTTCGCCTCACCCTCTGCCTTCAGGATCTGCTCCATGCGATCAGCCTCTGCCGTCAGCACCTTCGCCTGTTTTTCACCCTCAGCTATATTAATCGCGGACTGGCGCTCGCCCTCAGATTCCAGGATGGTGGCACGTTTATCACGTTCAGCCTTCATCTGGCGCTCCATCGCCTCCAACACACTACGCGGCGGTTCAATATCCTTAATCTCGTAACGCAGTACCTGCACCCCCCATGGGCCAGCCGCCTCATTAATCGAACTCACAATCGCAATATTCAGCAGGTCTCGTTCTTCAAAGGTTTTATCAAGATCCATCTTACCAATTTCGGAACGCATCGTGGTTTGTGCCAATTGCGTCACCGCAAAGCGATAGGTCTCAACACCATAACTGGCCTTATAGGGATCCAGCACTTTGAGGTACAGCACACCATCCACCGTCAGACCAATATTATCTTTGGTAATCGCCGCCTGACTCGGCACATCAATCGCTTGCTCCTTCAGTGAACGCACATACGCAACTTTATCGATAAATGGGATGATAAAATTCAGCCCGGCAATCAACGTTGCATTGTATTTACCAAAACGTTCAACCACAAAGGCACTGTTTTGCGGCACAAATTTGATTGATGTTTTGAACAATACGATGATCACAATCAGCAATCCCGTCCAAAAGCTAAACAACAACCCCATTCCCTGCTCCGAAAATTGATCCATTTAGTACTCCTTAAAATCAACATACTGCTGATTGGAAATTCAATAAATACGAATACTCGCCCAAATCAGCACTCACTACAACCAAAAATATTGATACGCAAATATGCACGTATTACAGGAAAAAAAACATCCACCGCCTAAGAAGGTGGTTTTGACTACCCCCTTGAAGGGCGATTAAAGGCAACCCTCTTGGAAGATTGCCACCGTTATTCCAACGTTCATAAATTACGGGTTAAATCGTAGGCCTTCCTGCCTCGTCTCTTCCCTTTCTTGATGCTTAAGGGCACCGCTATGAAACCCCTCACCATTATCACCGGTATGATCACCGCTGTCTGGCCAGCACGGCATACAGCAAAACTCGGCCCACTCGAAGCGCTCCATAACGAGTAACGCTCTGAAACAACAAGTGCCAAATGATTGTTTTAATAAACAATCCTATAGCTTACGATATCTAAAAAATTAACACTCGTTATCTAAACTTTTATTTTCCAGCGTCG
>CAYXVC010000274.1:0-1995 GCA_964468225.1 uncultured Gammaproteobacteria bacterium | reverse complement strand
TGGCTCAATGTTAGAAACAGGTATAGGCCTAGTCGTTGGCGGCATCATAACGCTATTGGTGGTGTGGGGCTGGTTTAAAAAAGCCGACTCTTTAGCACAGTATTTTGGCCTCTCCCAACAAGATAAAATAACGGGAGATGCAAAATGAGTAATAAAAAACTATTACTAACCGTGATGATCCCCTTCATTTTATTATGCTTGCTGATTGCCCGCGCTGAATATCATTTAAGCACCGGCGCGCAATGGGATTTTGCCATCACAGGATATGACCCTCGCGACTTGCTTCGCGGTCATTATTTACGTTTTAGAGTAGCGTATGACTGGCAAGAACCAAAAGAACAATGCGCCGGTGATAGAGGCTGTGTCTATTGCTTAACAGATGTTGGCGAGCAAGCTCCTAAAGTGCAAATAGTTAATACTCACCGTGCAAAACAATGTGATGGTTTTATGCAATATGGCGATCTTCAAGAGCCGTTAAACCGTTTTTATATTCCTGAAACACAGGCGAGATTAGCTGAAGATTTACTCCGCGAAGCAAGAATTGATAATACCGCCTATCTAAGATTATCAATCAACAAAGAAGGCGTACCTCGAATTGTTGACTTGCTTATTGATGGGCGGCCTTTAGGGGAATTATTAAAAGAAGCCTCCGAAGAATAAAACAGCGGCGCACCGATTCACTAAGGACACGTTGGCTAATCCTCGATTCTCATCGAGGATGTCTCACTATAATGCTGCCTTTCCATGGTCCATACTTTGTTGTTTGTATTCCGTTGCGGTTAGAACCTTGGTAACTCGGCTGACCCTTAACGGCTTGAATTTCGATATGTCCACCCGTTGAAGAAATCACACCAGCATGAACCGCTGCTCGACAAACTTTGGAATCATCCGTGTATGGACCCGTCCCCCAAACCGTGCCGTTACTGGTTTGAGCTGCAGTGCAAAGACAATCGATAGTGCGTCCTGTACCACGCATATCTACGACAGTATTTGGACATACCGTATCCGAAGCCAATGATTTTGATGCAAATGTACGTGTTGCTACTGCTGTGGTGGTTGCCACAATTTGCCCACTAGCAAGACGAACAAAGCCAGAATTATCTAATGGAGGATGTGGTTCGACAACACCACAGGTTTGGTCTTCAACCCAGAAAATCCCCCAAACGTTGAGGTTAGTATTGATCCCCGCTAATATCGCTTCAGATGCAGCCGTACCAGCGGCCCCTATGACTGCGCCCGCCGCCACTGCCGCCTTTGGTGAAGCAGGCGAGGTTATTAGTGATGTAGCTGCGCCAATAACTGCGCCGACCACATAACTTATCGCTCGATCTGCATCAGCCAATACACACGCTGTCGGGTGCTCAAAGTCAGCAATTTGTGCGCCTGACGACCGCAATACTTTTGCCGGTGCGAATTTGCAGGCTTCAACCCAATTCCCTCCAGCATTCCAAAGAACCGATGAGTAACTTCTCATTCCTTGTGAAGAAACAGCGCCACTATTAGCGTCCTCTTTTTCCATATCTTTTACACAGCCATTGTCTACAAAGCTTCCCCACTTGAGAGGTATATTACAGGCTTCTTCCCTATACCATTCTCCCCAGATCCCCGTATTGAGAGCATCTTTTGCACAGCGATTAGGAATGCCCCAGCTTTCCTTTCCTGCGACACCTGTCGTATTGGTTGCTTTACATTCTGCTTCCCAATTATTGCTTCCCATCAAACGAGCTGAATAGACTTGTTTATTTGGCCCAAAACAGCCTGCTTTTTTCCAATCCTTCCACTGTAGTTTACTTGGACAACGTGAGTCATTTGCGACCTTCCATTTACCCCATATTCCGGTGGCACCTGTAGGTCTGTCTTTTTCGCAACGATAAGGCAGCCCCTTTGCACCATATTGATTTAAATTTGGCGGACGCTGTCCCTGAATTCTATTGCCACAGGTATCTTCCCAAGATTGCCCCCAAGGAATACCGTCAAGATTAGCTGTGACTAACC
>CAYXVC010000273.1:0-2020 GCA_964468225.1 uncultured Gammaproteobacteria bacterium | reverse complement strand
ATTTTTCGGCTGCCATGCAAGGCTTCCTTTTCCATCCATCACTGAGCGACGTATCACCAGTTTTTCATCCGATATATCCAGATGAATGGTACGATTCGGAATATCAATTTTAATGGTATCCCCCTCTTCAACCAGACCGATGGCACCGCCCTCCGCTGCTTCGGGTGAGACATGACCAATCGACAAACCTGATGTGCCTCCCGAAAAACGCCCATCGGTCAGAAGCGCACAAACCGCGCCCAAACCTTGAGACTTCAAATAAGTGGTCGGATAGAGCATTTCCTGCATTCCAGGCCCCCCACGCGGCCCTTCATAACGCACAACAACCACATCACCTGCTTTAATTTTGTCATTCAATATCGCGTCAACAGCAGCTTCCTGACTTTCCATCACACGCGCCGTACCCGAAAATTTAAGGATACTCTCATCAACACCGGCTGTTTTTACCACACAACCCTCTTCAGCAATATTGCCAAACAACACTGCCAAGCCACCATCCATACTGTAAGCGTGCTCTTTGTCGCGAATACAACCATTTTTACGATCCTGATCCAGCGAAGGATAATAAGAGTCTTGGGAAAAGGCTTCAGTCGTTGGAATTCCACCCGGTGCGGCTTTAAAAAATGTCTCGACGTCTTGAGATGAATTCAACTGCACATCCCATTGATCAATCGCATCACCCAAAGTTTTTGAATGAACCGTCGGGGTATCACGATGAATCAAACCCGCACGATCCAGCTCCCCAAGAATGCTAAGAACACCACCTGCACGATGGACATCTTCAACATGGTATTTGGGAGTGCTCGGAGCCACTTTGCACAAGTTCGGCACTGAACGTGACAAACGATCAATGTCATCCATCGTAAAACCGACCTCACCTTCTTGCGCGGCAGCCAACAGATGCAGTATCGTATTCGTCGACCCTCCCATTGAGATATCCAGACTCATCGCATTTTCAAAGGCCTTAAAGTTAGCAATGTTGCGAGGTAAAACAGAATCATCGCCTTGCTCATAATAACGTTTAGCCAGATCAACAATGCTGCGACCCGCTTCAAGAAACAACTCTTTGCGCCTTGCATGTGTTGCAACCAGAGTGCCATTACCTGGCAATGACAACCCTAACGCTTCCGTTAAGCAGTTCATCGAATTAGCGGTAAACATGCCAGAGCAAGAGCCGCATGTCGGACAAGCAGAGCGCTCCATTTGCAAGCTATCTTCATCACTCACTTCACGGCTCGCACCTGCGACCATCGCATCCACCAAATCCAAATGGATTTCTTGACCGCCTTTTTGAATTTTTCCCGCTTCCATCGGGCCACCAGAGACAAAAATCACCGGAATATTCAAGCGCAGTGCAGCGTTCATCATTCCAGGAGTAATCTTGTCGCAATTGGAAATACAGACAATCGCATCCGCACAATGCGCATTCACCATATACTCTACAGAATCAGCAATGATTTCACGTGATGGCAGGCTGTAGAGCATCCCGGCATGTCCCATTGCAATGCCATCATCAATCGCAATAGTGTTGAACTCTTTGGCAATACCACCCGCTTTTTCAATCTCCCGCGCTACCAGTTGTCCCATATCTTTCAGATGAACGTGACCGGGAACAAACTGTGTAAAAGAGTTGGCAATTGCAATCAGCGGCTTGTCAAAATCCCCCTCTTTCATACCTGTAGCACGCCACAAAGCACGCGCACCGGCCATATTGCGACCATGAAAAGTGGTTCTGGAACGATATTCTGGCATGGGTTATTCCTCTTCTAAAACGACCATCCGTAAACAGTTCGATAGAATAACAAAATAAGCCAGAAAAGGGGATTCAGGTTAAATCAATCAGATATATTTAGATTTTTTTCTTGACAAGTGTTTCGCTCATAAGCCTATACTTGGGTAGGATTTAATCCTACCTTTATGACTGACAAGATAGAAATAAAAAGGAGAAAGAAACAATGGCACATAGTAATAAAGCTGAAAAGATCAGCATTACATTACCGCCTGATATGCTCATCTCCAT
>CAYXVC010000272.1:0-2025 GCA_964468225.1 uncultured Gammaproteobacteria bacterium | reverse complement strand
TGAAGCCATCTATAGCTTGCTGATGATGGAAAATGATTTTATTGTAGCGTCGGCTAACATCGAAAATCTGGATGAAGGAGCTGCAGGTATTAATGTGGTGCGTAAGCGTATTGATAATGCAAATTTGAATACGGTGCTGTCAAATAGTTTTGGCTTCGGTGGAACCAATGCAAGTTTGGTGTTTCAACGCTACAAAGGCTAGGAGTTTGTCCAAGAATGAAAAGCCTATTGCGGAAAGCCCAATAGAGCTGTTAGATAAAAAGCGTATTTTAGTTGGGATTTCCCCTGATTTACGCAGTTTCCTTTCATCTGTTGAAATACATTTCGAAATTGATTCCACAAATAGCTATTTAATGTTGCAGGTGCGGCAAAAATCCGTTGCAACGGGTGCGGTCTGTTTGGCTGAATTTCAAAGTGCAGGTCGGGGGCGACGTGGTCGTCAATGGATATCGCCTTTTGCATCTAATCTGTACTTATCTTTGTATTGGAAGTTTTCACTCAGTCCAATGCAGTTGTCTGGTTTAAGTCTGGCGGTGGCGGTGGCGGTGGCGAATACTTTGCAAACAACCGGATTGAATGATGTTGCTGTTAAATGGCCCAACGATATTTTATGGCAAGGAAAAAAACTGGCCGGTGTATTGTTGGAAGTGACGGAAGACGTGGCAGGTGTGAGCGATGTTGTGATTGGTGTGGGCTTGAATGTCAGAATGCCGGAACGTGCTGCGGAACAAATTGATCAGGCATGGATTGATTTGGAGTCTGCGTTGGGTCAAACGGTATCACGCAATCAATTGACTTCAGTTTTATTGGAAAAATTGCTGGAAACTGTTTCTTTGTATCAAACTTCCGGTTTGGTCTCTTTTTTGGAGCGCTGGCGAGCGATGGATATGATGAATGGTTCAGCGGCTGTACTGAATGTATATAACAAAGATATTTATGGTATATCACGAGGCGTTAATGAGGCGGGCGCATTGCTCTTTGAATCAGAGGGTAAAACGAATTCTTATCAAAGTGGTGAAGTGAGTTTAAGGGCATCAGAGTCTCGTTGATTTGTGTAGAGGAGTCGTATGAAAAAATTATTTTTAGTGCTGCTGGCTGTTAACGCGCTGGTTTTTTTGTGGTGGCAATCCGATACTTCTGATGAAAAGGTGCTGAATACACCATCTTCCATTGATGCTTCGCGGAGTTTGGTGCTTTTGAGTGAGGCGGATGAAGTCAGGAAGCAAGATGACCTCAATCAAAAGAGTAGTGAAGATGATGAAGTTATTCCTGATACAGCTGTTTCAGAAGTAAAAGAGGTGGTTATTTCTGATGCCAAACCAGTTATTGCTGATCAACGGTCGTGTTACACGGTAGGTCCTTTTGTGAGTCAAAACAGAGCAAAAGAAGTGACGGCAGAATTGATACGATTGGGAGTTGAAGTGAATCAGCGCACTACACATACGACTCTTCATGCTGGTTATCGTGTGTATATCTCACCGTTACCTTCTGCTGCGGCGGCGCGTGATATGCTGCAAGAATTAAAAAGAAAAGGCATTAAAGACAGCGCTGTTATTCGTCACGGTGAATATAAAAATTCTATTTCTCTTGGAGTTTTTTCAATGCAGGGTGGTGCAAAGAGGCATCAAAAAGCGATGTCTAAAAAAGGGCTCAATGTAAAAATGGCTGAGCGTTATCGTGATAGTGAGCAGTACTGGTTCGATGTTTATGATGTTGGTCAAACGGACAGTTCGTCACCTGTATGGATCGCTCTTTCTGAAAAATATCCGGAAATAAAAAAGCAGGCAATAAACTGTAAATAAAATGTTGCTTTTAAGATAGAGAGCAAATAGAATGCGCTTTCTCTTCGGGGAAGCTAAAATTAAGCTGGCGTAGCTCAGTTGGTAGAGCAGCTGATTTGTAATCAGCCGGTCGTAAGTTCGATTCTTATCGCCAGCTCCATTTTTTAGCATGTGAAAAGTTGATGCCGAGGTGGCGGAACTGGTAGACGCGCCGGATTCAAAATCCGGTTCCTTCACGGGAGTG
>CAYXVC010000271.1:0-2028 GCA_964468225.1 uncultured Gammaproteobacteria bacterium | reverse complement strand
GAAAGTGGCGGGGCTTTTGCGGTTTTTTGCAAAAGGCGCGACACTTTTGGCAGTCAGCTGGATGTGTTTGTTAGGCGATTTTTCATGGCAACCACAAGCCTGCACTTAAGATTGTTATGCCTATTAAGGGTGGTTTTAACCATGCCCATAATGTTAATGCTTTAAGCGGTAATTTGGTACTAATGGTAAAAACCAATAGCCAAGACAATATGAATGTTGCTACAAGTGCAATAATGCTTACCCACCACTGCTTATATATACCCAGGTAAATTGCCGGGCCAAAGTTGAATATTGTCAACCAAATATTTTGTACTGGCGTCATTTTTTATTCCTTTGGTTTATTTGTTGGGAATGGACCTTCATGTCTTTTACTCCATCCTAGAACAACGACACCAATTATTGTAACCACAATACCCATCCATATTTCACCATAGGTAAAAGCAGCAGATACAACAACTAGGAAGGTTATGACGGGCCAGATTGGCTGAGTGTCTTCATTGCTCATTTTTGTATTTCCTAGCACCTAACGACCAAACTCACATCACGCTATGGAGCGAAGCGGAATAGCGTTCAGGTAGAGCGGTTTGAGTTTGTTAGGCATATTACAGTGATTCTTTCCACTCATGCATATGTTGCATGCTTGCATTTATCCCGCCTGCAATCATCGGATAAAAATGATTACGAATATCAGTATCCGTCGCTGATGTTTTTATTGATTCCATCAACGCATCCACCCATAGACTAACCAACCTTTCAAACCCTTCGCTGGGATTATCTGGTGTGCTTGGCCCCGTCTTCACCTCAGTCAGTATCGCTTTTAATACTTTCATAATATAATCACCAGAAAAGGATGCCGCATCTGTTCGGGAAATCTGCGGAACATCGTTACTAGAATCAAATGCCAACATTCCTATACCACTTGTTGCTTGCATCATTTTTTCCATGTGCTGCGTCTCATTAATCCATTTTAGCCCAAACGCAACTAACATAAATGTGGCTCCAAATAATCTAGCCTTTAATATTCCCCTAGCAGATATTTCCGTAACGCCATAGTCTTCAGAATAGATATCTAACTGGCCTCTATAGACTCTTTCCGCTTCATCAGCCATTTCAACTGATGGGCCATGTAACAAAGTATACATATCCTTTTCCGGCGAGCCGCCACCAAATAGTTTTCTAAATAGGCCCATATTATTCTCCAGTTATGTGGTGTTTTCCCTACAACCAAACTCCACTGCCGCCATGGAGCGAAGCGGAATAGCGGTTTGTTGGTCTAATCTTCAAATTTTATTTTGGCAACAAATGGATTTCGACTTTTGGCTAACTTTCCGATCATTAATGCAACCTGAGAAAGCTCGTCGGTAAATGGCTTTTTGAGGAGTTCCATTGCACCTTCAAACTCCTTAAGTTCTCTCATGATTTCAGCTTTCATAATACGGTCATCGTCGGAAGAACCAAGCATCTTAATAAGTGCTTGTAAATTTTCTTCTTCCTTACTAGACATATTTTGTTTTACATTGTTGTCATCCCTTCTTTTATCATTCCCCACCCACCATAAACGTACACGAACATACGGTTCCTTTTCTCTATTAAGATTATTTTTTGCCAATTCATCAAAATAGTCTTGAAGACACGGCAGGCTGTATGATTTAGCCCCTTTGTATTCTCCGTCATCCCCAAATGGCTCAATTTCTGTCACTTCCTCCTGTTCATCAATCCAAAGAAGTGTTTGGCAGTGAGGGCATTTTACAAGCCAAGGTTGATCAGGAAGCATTGGGGCATCTCTTTTACCGTCAGTCCAGAATATAGCACCAAATGTATTCCCTGATTCAATAGTGTGCTCCTCTATCAAACCAGAACACTTTAAGCACTTTTTGATTATAGTAGGACCAGGTAACATGTACATTCTCCAATTTCGGTAGCCTAACGCTCTCATCAGTGGGCTGCCAAAATTGGCGGGGCTTTTGCGTTCTATGCAAAAGGCGCGACACTTTTGGCAGTCCATCTGGATGAGTTTGTTAGCGTCTG
>CAYXVC010000270.1:0-2029 GCA_964468225.1 uncultured Gammaproteobacteria bacterium | reverse complement strand
AATTACCGAGGGGGCGTATCAATACGCGATCGCATTGCCCGAGGAGAAAAAGCAGTGAAAAAGATGGTAGAATTACAGGAACAGAAAACAAAGTGGCACGACCCAATCCCACAGGGACGACGGCAGCAAGTCGCGACCAGTCACATACAAAAAGCATTAAATCCGTAGGATCCACAGGATATATGTCTGATATCTTTGGGAGGATTCGTGGCAGAAAAAAAGTTTTTTCCATTACGTATCGTCGCAGCAGTATTGCTGGTGATGTTAATCATCTCCTTCTGGGTGAGCTGGTATACCGAAGAGGTCTCGCTGAGCCGCTACTGCGCGGATCCACAGCAAACGCTGGAACGCCTGCAAAATGTGCTACAAGATCCAAGGCCTGCCGGTGATGGCTCCAGATTCAACCATTTGGTAGCGGCCAAATTAATATACATCATCCCGCGCAACTCTGATGAAAGCATCGCCGATTATATTGCGCGGGTGCAAATGCGGCTATCGAGGCACTGCAGATAATGCCAGTCACTCCTGTATCCAACGAATACCTGAAACCGGTGATCAGGCGTTTTTTTCTTATCTTTTTACCCCTCTGCATCCTGTTGGGTTTCACTGCTTTCACCCATTATCAGACGAGTCTGAAATTTGAGCTCATACAGTTAACAACGCATGAAAAAATCAACATAGATCGTGCACGTGAGGTCATCAACAATGATCTTTACAGCGTCATCTCTGACCTGACCTTTCTGGCAAAACTCAATGAACTGAGAACCTTGCTCAACGAACCCGAAAACCACCTGATACGTCATGCACTGGCTCGAGAGTTCTTTTATTTTAGTAAAAAAAAGAGACTTTACGCTCAAATCAGAGTGACAGACCTTAGTGGGCAAGAGATCGTGCGCGTCAACTATGCGCAAGGAATTCCAAAAATCGTGCCGGATGAAAAACTACAGAACAAGAAAGACCGCTATTACATCAAGGAAGCCGCCACTCTTGAACAGGGAGAGGTCTACATCTCCCCTTTCGACCTCAATGTGGAAGATGATGTGATTGAACAACCCTATAACCCAATGATCCGCTTTGCAACACCGCTCTTTGATGAAGCAGGAAATAAACGTGCCATTCTTCTGTTCAATTTTCTAGGCAAACGATTAATTAATAATTTTAAACAGGCAACCCTTGACATTGAAGGCAATGTCAGTCTGGTCAATGCTGATGGATTCTGGCTCAACAGTCAGCGCCCCGAAAACGACTGGGGGTTTATATTAGATCGTGGACGTTCTTTTGTACAAGAGCAGCCAGAGATTTGGCAAAAGATCCTCGACAGCAATAATGGTCGTCTTGATACCTCTTCGGGTCTCTACACCTACGCGACAGTCTACGTCATTGCCCCAACCACGCATCAAAATATGAATGGCTCCGACCCATACATCACCACCCTAAAATACAACCTGCCCAATAATCAGCCCCGTTTCTGGAAAATTATATCCCACCTTCCTACTGCCACATTGCAGGAAATTTCCCGGAAAATTATCAGCACCCTAACGCTTCCGTATGCAGCTTCCCTGCTCTTTTTTCTACTCGGATCGGTGATTCTGGCATGGGTCAGCATCAAGCATCGCATCAAACGGGAACAAACAGAATTTAACCACCGCTTCCGCAATACTCTGGAAAATATAGAACTAGCGGCCATCACATTGAATAACCAAGGAAAGATTATTTACTGCAATCAATATTTCCTGAAAGTCACAGGATACGATGCAAGCTCGGTCCTGAATCACGATTGGTTTGGCACTTTTTTACCAGAAAAAGACCAGGCCCGGGCACGCCGCCTGTTCAATGAATTAATCTCCGGCACCGCACACCTCTCTACCCCCATCACTCGCATTGTGTGTAACAACGGTAAAATACGGCTCTTCTCGTGGTACAACACATTCTCTTACCAGCCCGGTGGAAAAATGATGGCACTCACTGCCATCGGTCAGGACATTACCCTGCAGTGCAGAGCTGAAGAGCAATTGCGCAAACTATCACA
>CAYXVC010000269.1:0-2029 GCA_964468225.1 uncultured Gammaproteobacteria bacterium | reverse complement strand
AGCGTGAGGCTGGGCAGGTATTCACTGCTGAACAGGACAAATTAAAAGCAAAGACCGACATTAAAAAGGCTCGCATTTCTGCCAGTAAAGGGAAATCTGTCACCTCAGGTATGACTCTTGCTGAGCGCCAAAAAGCCGCCAGAAAAATAATTTCAGAGGTTTCTGCTGGAAATGTTGAGTATGCAGACATAAAGCCATACGAATTAGAAGAATTTAAAAGGCAAACATACCTTGATTATGGTTTGGACTCTACTGGCGAAAAAATGGTGAAAAAGAATGCTTTATACCAAGCTCAAAAAGAGCCGCCAAAACCAAGCACAAACGATATTGCAAAAGCAAGCAAGTGGTATGACGATACCGCAAGCGCATTAGAGTCAGATAAAAGCCAGTTCGGTATGAGTGAAACTGAAATAAAGGCCAAAAAAGCTCAGGAATTTGCTGATGAACGAAACAAAAAAGGAACTGGAATTATTGCTAGCGCAAGAGGCGATAAAGAACCTGAAAAACAGGTAGCAAAACCAATCACAGAAGCGCAGTATCGTAAAATGATGCAATCAAAGTACAGTGATATTCCTGATGACGTTCTTGAAAAGAAGGTCGCCGCTGCCCGTAAAGCTGGCCGGGTTCAATAATACCTGCAAATAAGAGTAGAAAATGCCAAAAAATTATGATGATTCTTTCGTCTTCGGTGACGAAAAACCAGAAGATTCCTTTGATGATTCGTTTGTATTTGGCGACTCTGAAACTCCTGCCATTCAGGCGGAAGAAGCTCAACAAACCGATGATTTATCACAATCTTTAATGAAGGTTGTTGAAAACACTCCTGCACGATTTAAGCGTCGCAGTGGTGGTTTAATGGCTATGGCTGGTGATGAAACCACTACGGTTGTTGGGGCGCTTGATCCAGTTATCAGTAAAGTTCAAAAAGGTGAGGATGTAGGTTTTTTTGATAGGCTGTCTGCCGCCTGGAATATGTCTATGGCGCTACCTGCGTTAATTATGAACAGAACCGCCGATAAAGATTCTATGGCGGCAAAGGGAAAGCGGTGGTTATCAGAAAAAGGACGTGAAATAGCGTCTGCCGCTCAGGAAGAAATTGAGAGTAATCAGGCAAACCCAAGCGATCCAGTAATCCAGTTTGCCACCGATGTTGCACGTGGAACTATTGATATGGGGCCGATGCTGGCCGCTGGATTCCTTACTAGAGGTCAATCAGCATTTAACCCGGCCGCTAGTTCAATTTTCGCTGGTCAAGTTGCTGGTGATACTTACATAGACAGGATTGATAAGGGCGTTTCTGCAAGTGGGGCAATGGATGCTGTTAAATTTAATTTAATGGCTGAAGCTCTGCCGGAGCAAATCCCAGCTATTGCATTATTGAAGCGCGGAACACCGTTCTTAAAAAGATTTTTTAACGCTTCGTTTGGTGAAGGAGTGCAGGAGACAATTACAGCAGTTCTTCAGGACACCTACGATAAACAAACACTTGAAAATATGAGTTTAAAGGAAGCTCTTTTGTCGCTTGATTGGAAAAATGTATTTTATCAAGGTGGGGTTGGGATGGGTGTTGGCGGGGCGTTATCTGTTCCAGCAAGCATGGTTGATGCTGCTACAAGAAAAGATCCTGGCACAGACCAGAACAACCAACCGCCAGAGCTATTCAGGGCTACGCATAACGTAAAAGGTGGAGTCCCTGCCCAGCAAGCCACCAAGGCCGGGAAACCGATTCAGGACACCTACGTTGACGCCAAGGGCAACGTTTACCGGGATCCTTCTGCCGTTGAGGTACAAAAACCCTCACAACCCATAGATCAACCATTCGACTCAGCCTTTGACGCTGGTCCACTGGATGCTAATGCCCAGGCTGAGGCAATCCGGGCAGAGGTGTTCGGCGGCGAGACTACGCCAGAGGCTACTCAGGGTGTGATTGATGAGCTTTACCCTAAAGAGCAGGCTATGTCGCTACGGGAAGAGGCGATAAATAAAGGAATCACAGATCCATCTGCAATAAACGATTACATCATAAGCA
>CAYXVC010000268.1:0-2043 GCA_964468225.1 uncultured Gammaproteobacteria bacterium | reverse complement strand
AAATGAATTTGTGGTTAAAACTAATAACTGCGCTGCGTGGCGGTGCGAATGAAGCGGGTGAAGCGATTGTTGATGCACAGGCTTTGAGAATTCTGGATCAGGAAGTGCGTGATGCGGAAGAGGAATTAAAAAATTCAAGGGACAGTCTGGCTGAGATGATGGCTAGGCAAAAAGTTGCGGAACAAAAGTGCACTGAACTCAATAGTAAAATTGCTGAATTTGAAGGTTATGCGATTAAGGCTCTGGAAAAAAATGATGAGTCACTTGCTAAGGATCTGGCTGAAAAAATTGCAGACCTGGAAAATCAGCTTAATACAGAACAAAGTGCACACGATGAGTTTAAAAGTAGTACTGAAAATCTTCGAGATGCAATCAAACAGGCAGATAGCGATATCAAACGTTTGAAACATCAGGTGGATACAGTAAGAGCAACTGGAAATGTACAACGTGCACAAGATGCAGTTGCCCAGCGACATAGCGGTTCACAGTCCAGGTTAACAACGGCTATGGACTCGTTAGAACGGATCAAGGAAAAACAGGCATTGAAAAGTGCTCAATTTAATGCAGCACAAGAGTTGGCCATGGATGTTTCTGACAATACACTACAGAGCCGATTAGAAGCAGCAGGCATTACTTCTGGCAATTTGAATAGTGATGCGGTATTGGCTCGATTGAAAAGCAAGGTTACACCAAGAATAGCTAATGATAATAGTGTAGATGAATAAGTTTGGAAGTGGGGCTTTAGCCCCGCCCAAATTGTAAACGAAGCTAAAGCCTATCTTCCTGTCAGTATAATCCGGAGAAAAAAATGTTTGCCATTCTACTCAACAAAGGCATGGATCCTTTTTATCAAAACATCTCTTCATTTCCAACGTTCATATATACCTTTGTATTGGCAATCTGTGTTTTATATTGGTTAATTGCTGTGCTTGGCATTGTTGATATTGATTTATTGGATATTGAGGGTCTGGATGCCGACTTTGATACTGGAAGTGATGTAAATTCACCCAATGCACTGTCGGGTGTCATGCTCAAATTTGGTTTGAATGGTGTTCCCGTGACGATTATTGTGTCATTTTTATCACTGTTTGGCTGGTTGTTGAGCTATTACAGTGTGCATTTTCTATCGCCACTTATTCCGCAAGGGCTATTCTATTATTTATTTGGACTACTGGTGTTGATAGTTACTTTTTGGCTTGCCGTGCTGTTAACCGGGATGATTGTAAAACTACTGAGACCCTTTTTTCATAAAGTAGAACAACAAACGATTAAGCGTGTGTTAGGCCAAAGTGCAGTGGTGCGGACATCCAAAGTGACAGATTCTTTTGGCGAAGCCTTTTTGAATGATGGCGGTGCAGGTTTAATAATAAAAGTAAGGTCGATGAACGATCAGACTTTTGTTAAAGGCGATAAAGTTGTATTACTGGAATATCTGGAAACCAATAATACTTATCGTGTCATTTCTGAGCAGGATTTCAACGCTTAATCAAAAAACGACTATTATTTTAAGTTAATTAATCAATTTTACATTGGAGCAGCAGTCATGGCTGATTTATCCGTATTAATGCCTATTGCTACCGGCATAGGTATCTTTTTTATCATCATTATGGGAATAGCCATTCTATTCAAGGCATTCTATATCAAGGTTGAGCAAGGCACCGCATTGATTGTTAATGATATGAGTTCAAAGCCAAAAGTACATTTCACGGGTGCGCTGGTTTATCCTATTATCTATAAAAAAGAATTTATGCGTATTTCGTTGATTACCTTGGAGGTGGATCGGCGTGGAAATGATGGTTTGATTTGTGCGGACAATATGCGTGCCGATATTACGGTTGCTTTCTATTTACGCGTCAATGAAACCACTGATGATGTGTTACGAGTTGCTAAATCAATCGGTGCTGATCGAGCATCTGACCGGGAGGCAGTCTATCAGCTGTTTTCTGCCAAATTTTCAGAAGCTTTGAAAACGGTAGGTAAAAAATTTGAATTTGTGCAGTTATTTGAAAATAGAATCGACTTTCGCGAAAAAATTATTGAAGT
>CAYXVC010000267.1:0-2043 GCA_964468225.1 uncultured Gammaproteobacteria bacterium | reverse complement strand
GATGCTTCTTTTATCCAACCCTTTGATCTGGTCAAACTGCCATTAAATGTATTTGCCGGCTGGTTGGTATTTAGCTATACCCCACCAGGAAAACTCTGGCTAGGTGCATCTTTACTGGTTGGGGCGACGATATTTATTCTTCATCGAGAAAACAAGCTTAAAAAATGAAGCGCTCCGATTTTAACTACTCCCTACCCGATGAACTGATCGCACGCTATCCATTAGAACAACGTAGTGCCAGCCGTTTACTTTGTCTTGAAAAAGATAATGGGACGATTGAGCACCGACAATACTCGGATGTTTTAGGGTTATTGAATAAAGGAGACTGTCTGGTTTTTAACGATACCCGAGTAATCCCCGCGAGGCTTTTTGGCAAACGTGATACTGGCGGTAAAGTTGAAGTGATGGTGGAGCGCCTGTTAGATAATCAACATTGTCTGGCTCATGTTCGTATCAGTAATAAAGTTCGTGCAGGTTTGGAAATTCATTTTGAGAATAATTTTTGTTTGCGAGTGATTGAGAAAAAGCAGGATTTATACGAATTAGAGTCGGTTGGCGCGGGTTCATTAATTGAGTTGATGGAACAACAGGGGCACATGCCTTTACCACCTTATATTGATCGGGACGATGAAACGCTGGATCGAGAGCGCTATCAAACCGTATATGCAAAAAATCAGGGAGCTGTAGCAGCGCCAACGGCAGGATTACATTTTGATGATGAATTGCTTGCCAGTTTAAAGCAAAAAGGCATTGAGTTCGCTCATGTGACCTTGCATGTGGGGGCGGGAACATTCCAGCCAGTGCGTGTGGATGATATTCGAGAGCATCAAATGCATGCCGAATACCTGCAAGTATCTCAGAAGGTTTGTGATAAAATAGCTCGCACAAAATCTCAGGGCGGAAAAGTGATTGCGGTGGGCACCACCAGCGTACGTTGTCTTGAAACAGCGGCACGGGATGGAACCTTAAAACCATTTCAAGGCGACACCGATATTTTTATTTTTCCTGGCTATGAATTTAAAGTGATTGACGCTTTATTGACGAATTTCCATCTACCCGAATCCACTTTGATTATGTTGGTTTCCGCGCTTGCAGGAAAACAGCAGGTATTGCACGCCTATCAACAGGCAGTGGCAGAGAAATATCGTTTCTTTAGTTACGGCGATGCGATGTATATTTCATAACTTTTTTTATAAGTGAATAAAAAATTGAGAACAATCGATGAAATTTGAATTAAATAAAACCGATGGTGCGGCACGACGAGGGCAATTAACCTTTGATCGTGGCACCGTGCAAACTCCGGCTTTTATGCCGGTAGGAACTTATGGCACGGTGAAAGCAATGACGCCGGAAGAAGTTCAAGACATTGGTGCAGAAATCATTCTGGGGAATACCTTTCATTTAATGATTCGACCAGGAACGGAGATTATTGAAAAGCACGGCGATCTGCATGATTTTATGCACTGGTCAGGCCCCATCTTAACCGACTCTGGCGGTTTTCAGGTTTTCAGTTTGGGTAAGTTACGCAAAATTACAGAAGAAGGTGTTGAGTTTCGCTCACCTAAAGATGGATCTAAAATTTTTCTTGATCCTGAAACCTCAATGAAAGTGCAGCGTTCATTAGGTTCAGACATTGTGATGATTTTTGATGAGTGTACACCGTATCCTGCGACTCATGATGAAGCTAAAACTTCAATGGAATTATCCTTGCGTTGGGCAGAACGTTCTAAAAAGGCTCATGGTGATAACCCCTCGGCATTATTTGGTATTGTTCAGGGCGGCATGCACACAGATTTACGCAGCGTTTCTTTAAAGGGATTAACTGATATTGGTTTTGATGGTTACGCCATCGGTGGGCTTTCTGTAGGCGAACCCAAGGATGAAATGCTTAAAGTGCTAGAAAGCCTCACTCCTGAAATGCCAGCCGATAAACCGCGTTATCTTATGGGTGTGGGGAAACCTGAAGATCTGGTCGAAGCAGTACGCCGTGGTGTCGATATGTTCGACTGTGTAATGCCCACCCGAAACGCCAGAAATGGTCAT
>CAYXVC010000266.1:0-2066 GCA_964468225.1 uncultured Gammaproteobacteria bacterium | reverse complement strand
AAAATCAGCAAGACCCTGATGCTTTTATTTTAAATGTTAATCAGATTGAGGTTCATGAGCAGGGAAGAAAAACGTTTGAGAATCTAGAGGAGTTGGCTTTAGATATAAAAGCCATCGGGCAATCACAACCTGTCGTCGTTAAACAAATAGATAAACATCGCTATCGTCTTGTTGCCGGTGAACGGCGCTATCGTGCCATTTCGCAAATATTAAAACAAGATACGATACGTGCGACGATCCGCCGGGTAGAGGAATCCGAAACCGATACACGTTTTGTGCAAATCTCTGAAAACACCCAACGTGAAGATTATCTACCTTTAGACCTGGCGACTGAATTGGCTGATCTTAAAGCCGAGACTGGGTTTACGGTTGATCAGATTGCAACGAGGATAGGTAAGTCGAAAAGTTTTGTTTCCAAGTATATCAATCTGCTTAATGCGCCCGATGATGTTAAGCAGGCAATAAAAGCTGGCACAGTTTCAGTGACCGCCTGGTTTAATAATAAAGACCAGGTCACACAACAATTAAAACAGCCACAGGCTGGTTCAACGCCACCACAAACAAAAAACCGACAGGCCACGCTCGCTGTGTCCATGGATATTGCTATTGATGTTGCACGGATATTACAAATGCTCTCTAAACAAAATGGACTGGCGGGTATTGATGTGGATTTATCAGCCAATGTGACAAAAAAGCAGTTACAGGCGATTTTAACGTCTCGTACGAACGAGGTGCTGGAATCGTTATGACGGACAAGATCAATACGAAGGTAGATGTCAGCGTCAATCTAAAAGCACAGCTTGAAACGAAGGCCGCCATTGTCGGGATGGGGTATCGAGACTATCTTGTTTCTCTTATTGATAAAGCAGCGCAGCAAGATGCTGGTTATGTGGATGATGGGCCCACCAAGCAAACACGACTGGCTTTGAGTGAGGCCACAAAAGAGAAAGTTAAACAGTTTGCTAAGCAGGCGAACTGCACACAAGAACAATGGTTACTGAATGTCTTTCATGCGGCATTAGAGGGTCGGAGTTGAATGTCCACCCGAGACAACATCATGGCGCAGTTATCCATGAATGATTTTGCCACCCCTCGGCAATTAGCTGCTTTTTGCAATGTACAGATGCCGGCGATTTCAAAAGCGACGAAGCAACTGCAATCTCAAAGCATGATCGTTACCGAAGAGGGCTTTCGCCCAGCGGTATTACGTCTGAGCTTTAAAGGCGCTCGCATGATGGGCAGGGTATTGTCATCGGGTAAACGTAGCCCAAGTGCTGCCGTGCAGCAACATGCCTGTCACCGAAATGAAGCCGCGCTGATTCTATCGAAAAAATATGCTGGTTTTCAGTGGACACCTAAAACACAAATTTTAGCGCATGGCTTGCGCCCGGCACTGGGTGAACATGGGGCGATTGATAATGATGGTCGTGCGCATTTAGTCTTACTTGATGATTACCAAATGACGTCTGAGCGAATCTTGCGCAGCTGGACGCGGCAACATGCCCCCGATACAAACCATTACCCGGTTCATAATGGCCAGCGTTGGTGTGATCTGGCGAATAACTTTGTTATCGCGACAACGGATACGGAACAGGCAAAACGGCATCAACAATGGATAGCCAATTACAATAAAAAAGGGCGAGCAGCGGATTATCGTTTACCTGAAATAGACATCATTACGATTGCGCCTTTGTGGGATCTGTTTTGAGAATCATCTTCATCATTCTCTTTAGTATTGTTGCCATCGATGCTGTTGTTTTAATGGTGACCTGGACGTGGCTCTTTGCTTTTTTATTAGCGGCCTCTTTGACGGGTATTGGCGTTGTTGCTATGTCACGTAAACAGGTGATTCAATCATTAGGGGATGATGACTGGTCACTGGGTGAGTGCCATGAGATTACGAACCCAGATAGACCGATAAAGGAGTCGTGCAGTTTATCGATTAAAACCATGATGCAGGGCATCCTATGTTTTGGGCAACCGGGTGCGGGAAAGAGTGAGTCCTTTAGTTTGGGGTATGTTGAGTTTGTTAGAAAAACGCTGGGCAAAGGCATGGCGTTTTTTGA
>CAYXVC010000265.1:0-2069 GCA_964468225.1 uncultured Gammaproteobacteria bacterium | reverse complement strand
ACTGCCCTACTACCGAGAAGAGAGTGCATCTTCGGTGGTGGAACTCTTTTTTAGAACGCTAAGTGACTCTCCTGCTGTTTCGTGGTTGACGCTAGTTGAACTTGATTCGGCGTTGGCGCGTTGGGTGCGGATGGGTGAGCAGACGGAGGAGGATGCAGATCGCATTCACCAGTCCTATAGTCAGCATTTATCAAAAGGTCTCTATCGAGTATTGGCTCTGGATGCGGCTCACTATCAACTCTCCAGTTTGTGGCTTGTGCAGCGGCGTACTGCGTTGCGTTCACTGGATGCACTTCATCTGGCAGTTGCCGCTCATAATAATGCGACACTGGTAACCTGTGATCGAGCCTTGTTTGTTGCAGCCACCAAATTAAAAATCAAGTGCCGTTTTTTGGGAGAGGAATTAGGTTAATATATCGAAATTATTTGGTTCGTGATTCAAAATCGAAGCCATTTCTACCGTAAATATTCTTAAATAATGTCAAAAACTATTTTTATAAATCGCTTTTTCCATCCAGACCACTCTGCAACAAGCCAGCTATTAAGTGACCTCTCTTTTTATCTGGCTGAGCAGGGTGATGATGTTCATGTGATCACAAGTCGTCAGCGTTATGATAATGCGAAAGCAAACTTATCAAAATCTGAAGTTATTAATGGTGTGCAGGTACATCGGGTCTGGACGAGTCGTTTCGGTCGTTTATGGTTGCCGGGGCGTGTGATTGATTATCTGACTTTTTACATCAGCGTTGCTTGGGTGTTGTTTCGTCTGCTGCGTGCGGGAGATGTTGTCGTTGCAAAAACAGATCCGCCTTTGATCTCTATTGTAGCTGCCGTGATTGTTAAGTTACGTAAAGCGGTGTTGATTAATTGGGTTCAGGATCTATTTCCCGAAGTGGCGAGTGCGTTTGGAATTAAAGCGATGGATGGCTTGGTTGGAAAAGGGCTTCGGTCGATACGTAATGTTTCATTACGCATGGCAGGAAAGAATATTGTACTGGGTGAGCGCATGGCGGCACGCTTGAATAGTGAAGGTATTGTTGCTGAAAAAATCGATGTCATTCATAATTGGGCGGTGGGTGATATCAAACCACCGATTCCGTTAAATGAAAATAGTTTACGTGAAGAGTGGGGGTTGGCTGATAAATTTATTGTGGCTTATTCCGGCAATATGGGGCGGGTGCATGATTTTCAAACCATTCTGGATGCCGCATTAAAGCTAAAGTCGTTTGACGATATTCTGTTTCTGTTTATCGGCGGTGGCCCAAAACGCGAATGGGTTGAAAGTGAGGTGAATCGGCTTGGATTGACCAATGTGATGTTTAAACCTTATCAGCCACAGGAGCGTTTGCAAGAGAGTTTATCTGTTGCCAATATTCATCTGATCTCGCTATTGCCTGAAATGGAAGGTTTGGTGGTTCCAAGTAAATTCTATGGCATCATTGCAGCAGGAAGGCCAGCTTTGTTTGTTGGCGATGAGCAGGGTGATGTTGCACGTATTCTAAAAGATAACGAATGTGGTTGGGCAATATCAATCGGTGATGGTGTCGGTTTGGCTGGTCGGATTAAAGAGTGTGTGAAGAGCAAAGCACAGTGTGAACAATGGAGTCAGAATGCTCGGAAACTATTTGATCAGCGCTTTGATCGGAGGGTGGCGTTGGCTGAGTGGCGAGGGGTGTTGGGAAAGGCTAAAGGGCTTGTAATCTGAAGTAGATTACCTTGAAAAACATCGGATTGGCTAAAGTAACAAAATCAAAGATTCAGTTTTTCCAGTGTGAAATGAATCTAAACTGGTCAAGCTTAGAATGACAGCTTATGTATTATTGCAAAAAATAGAGATCGGAACTGGTATTGATATTCATGTAATTATATTATGTGCTACAATTAAAAAAATGAAGCACATAATGTGAGGGAGTAGTTATGCAGACATTATCTATCCGTGAGATGCGTAATCAGCTGGGTAACCTGGATTCTATAATCAGCAAAGAGCGTGAGTTGATCATTACGAAACATAATAAGCCCGTAGCTAGGGTATTACCCATTAAAGAGAAGAAAAAGAGACCCAGCCATAA
>CAYXVC010000264.1:0-2111 GCA_964468225.1 uncultured Gammaproteobacteria bacterium | reverse complement strand
ATCTAGATCAAGAGAGCTGGAGCCGTAAAGCGATTCTCAATACCGCCAATATGGGGAAATTTTCCAGCGACCGCACGATTCGTGAATATGCCGAAGAGATCTGGGAGACAAAACCGGTCCGTGTTGAACTTAAACGTGATAGTGCTGACCCAACACTGAAAAACGCACAAAAGGGATAACCACACTGTGGTCACTCTTTAAGCTTATCTTTTCAAGTAACCACTCGCATCCCCCTTTGAAAAAAAGGGGGATAGGGGGATTTAATTCATCTGTATCTTTTCAGGGCCAGAGTCGTTAGCGCTTCATCGACTCAAAAAACTCATCATTGGTCTTGGTCTCTTTGAGTTTATCGAGTAGAAACTCCATTGCCGCCAGATCTTCCATCGGATGCAGCAGTTTGCGCAAAATCCACACCTTCTGCAGCTCTATTGGCTTGGTTAACAGCTCTTCACGCCGTGTCCCGGAACGGTTGATATTGATCGCTGGGTAGACGCGCTTCTCGGCAATTTTACGATCCAGATGCAGCTCCATATTACCGGTGCCCTTGAACTCTTCGTAGATCACATCATCCATACGCGAGCCGGTCTCAACCAGCGCCGTAGCGATAATAGTCAAGCTGCCGCCCTCTTCGACATTACGCGCAGCACCAAAAAAACGTTTTGGGCGGTGCAAAGCGTTAGCATCAACACCACCGGTCAACACCTTGCCTGATGAGGGGATAACGGTGTTATAGGCGCGTGCCAGACGGGTAATGGAGTCGAGCAGAATCACCACATCACGTTTATGTTCAACCAGACGTTTGGCCTTTTCGATCACCATTTCGGCGACCTGGACATGACGACTGGCAGGCTCATCAAAGGTACTGGAGACCACTTCGCCACGCACTGAGCGCTGCATTTCGGTCACCTCTTCCGGGCGCTCATCAATCAGCAGCACAATGAGATAACACTCCGGATGTTTAAGGCTGATCGACTGGGCGATATTCTGCATCATCATCGTCTTACCCGCCTTCGGGGGCGAGACAATCATGCCACGCTGCCCTTTACCAATTGGCGAGACCAGCTCAATCACCCGCGCCGTCAGATCTTCGGTACTACCATTACCCATCTCCATATGGAAACGCTCATTGGCAAACAGTGGTGTCAGATTCTCAAACAGCACCTTGTTCTTGGCATTCTCCGGTGCTTCAAAATTGATCTCACTCACCTTGAGCAGGGCAAAATAGCGCTCACCATCTTTGGGGGGACGAATTTTGCCGGAGATCGTATCGCCGGTACGCAGAGCAAAACGGCGAATCTGGCTCGGTGAGACATAGATATCATCAGGCCCAGCAAGGTAGGAGCTATCGGCAGAGCGCAGGAAACCAAAACCATCCTGCAGTATCTCTAAGACGCCATCACCATAGATCGCCTCGCCTTTTTTAGCGTGGGATTTAAGGATAGCAAAGATAATCTCCTGTTTGCGCATTCGGGCCATGCCTTCAAGCTTTTTGGACTGCGCAAGTTCAATAAGTTCTGCCGGGGTTTTCTTTTTTAGTTCGGTAAGATTCATAAGTGATTAATGGTTTTCTGGATTACGGATAAAAGGGATTTTTGAATGGATTGCCGCACACGCGGACTTTAATTTTTTAAGGGATTATTGGGGGGAACTCCCCCGATGCTTCTTAAGATTTTCTACTGATTGATCGATAGACAGTAACACCAATAAAGAACCGCGTCCAGCCTTAAATTTCAGTGTAAGACTGGACAGGTTTTCAAACTACTGGCTCTATATATTGCTGTCGATAAATGCGGTCAACTGTGATTTGGAGACCGCGCCCACTTTAGTCGCCTCCACATTACCGCCCTTAAACAGCATCAAAGTCGGAATACCGCGGATACCATATTTGGGTGGTGTGCCTGGGTTTTCATCAATATTGAGCTTGGTAATCTTGATCTTATCGCCATATTCAGTGGCGATCTCATTCAGAATGGGTGCGATCATTTTGCAGGGACCACACCACTCCGCCCAAAAATCGACCAGCACGGCGCCCTCTGCGCCCAATACATCCTCTTCAAAAGATGCATCCGTTACATAAACTATGTTTTCGCTCACTTTAAGTGTGCCTCCGT
>CAYXVC010000263.1:0-2113 GCA_964468225.1 uncultured Gammaproteobacteria bacterium | reverse complement strand
GTCAACTTAGCTGGAGCACCTGTCGAACAAGTTGCGCTTTCACTCCATAATCGAGGTATTACTTATCTGGTGCTGGATGAAGTTGAAAAGTCGAATAAAGATTTTGAAGCAGTAATAAAACTAGAAGAGGCTCCAATACCATTACGCGTTGATTCATATCTTTTCCTGGCGGGAACCCATATAAATCATGGACGCTGGAATTCCGCTATTACAGCTATTACTAATGGACTAACGGAGGGGCGGAGGCATGAATCCCCTTGCTTCGGAACCGCGTCACATATCATAATCTCCTTTTTTGAGGCCACATTAACACCCAAAATTCGGCGAAAGCGAATTAATGAATTGATTCAAACATACAATGCCAGCGGCGCTATATCTCAACTTGGTGAGGCGCTTACTAGTCATTTAGGAGAGCTTTATGAATGTGAGCATGAGCTGTCCATATCAAATGATTTAGAGTTATGGGCCTCAGACTGGGAGAAGGCGGGAAAAGAGATAGATGGACTCCGACTACCACTACGTATCTTCCGTACCGGAATCGACTTTCTCAAATCCGATGGAAAGAATCTCGGTATACTTTTGAATCTAAATCAGGAAGAGAGGAAAATTTTGGAGCAAGTATTTGATCTGACTCATTCCTGAGTGATGGGAATTTTTCACTTGTTCGAAGTGGTATTAGTGAGTGTTGGGGCTGATTAGCGTAGCGCGATGAATTAGCGATTCAAGTCCTTTAGGGTAATCCGTCGCATGTGGCGCGGTTAAGGGAATGCGGAATAAAGGGTAGTTGTGCTAGATGGATGTTGGGTTTAACGTTGTATCGCTTCTCGGTGCCTGTCGGGTTACGCGAAAAATTCTAACCCGACCTACATAGAATTCTTAATCACCTTTTCCTGTTGTTACAATTACGGATTTATAAACTCACTTTCCATATATTTGGGGGCAAAGTGAAAATATAAATGTCGGCTTCTGCCTAGCCAGAGGCCACTATCTATTTGTCAGTAACAATGGAAACTAAACACGATGCAGGATGAAGCTA
The DNA here is from genome assembly GCA_964468225.1 of uncultured Gammaproteobacteria bacterium. Lineage (GTDB taxonomy): Bacteria > Pseudomonadota > Gammaproteobacteria > JAADGQ01 > JAADGQ01 > S141-38. The sequence goes on along the minus strand of CAYXVC010000263.1, from coordinate 1,077 downwards.
AGCGAAAGCAGTTTATACAGAGCACCTTTAACACAGTGGCGCAGGATTATGGCCTCAGGGCTAGTCGTTTTTTTCATTTAAGCGGCGAAATCATGGCTGAACTGTTGGCGCTATCGGGCGATGAATCGGTGCTGGATGTTGCATCGGGCACTGGTGCGACAGCACTGCCGCTGGCAAAGATGCTGTCACATGGCGAGGTCACCGCGCTGGACTTCTCTTCTGCTATGCTTAAACAGGCAGAAAACGCGGCGTCAGAAATAGGGCTGAGTAACCTCAACTTTCAGACCGGTGATATGACACAGCTGCCGTTTAATCAGCACAGTTTTGATCATGCCACTTGTGCATTTGGACTGTTCTTTGTGGAGGATATGGCTGGTACACTAAAACATATTGCCAATACCGTAAAACCTGGTGGCAAAGTGCTGGTGAGTGGGTTTTGTGGTGAATCATTCCAGCCAATGGCGCAGCTCTGCCTGGACCGGTTACGTGCTTACGGGGTAGAAGTGCCAGAGGTCATTGGCTGGAAACGTATGTCAGAGACTGAGCAATTAGAGGCAATATTTACTCAGGCTGGGTTTGATGGTGTGCAGATTGAGAGACGCACTATTGGTTACCATATTGATCTGGAAGGTTGGTGGGAAGTGGTATGGAATGCCGGTTTTCGCGGGTTGGTTGAGCAGTTGGATGATAAGGTCGCCGAATTTAAACAGGCTCATTTAAATGAGCTGATTCCTTTCTGTGATGAAAAAGGTTTGTGGCTTGAAATTGATGTGAATTTTACTTATGGCGTGAAATCGATGCCCACAACCAGCAAATGATGTTAAGCCGTGAATTAAGCAAGTAGTCTGGATTGAATAAAACAAAACCTGGGCCGTCGTAGACGGCACTCAGCCCTGACTATAGCCTCATCAACAAAAAGCATCAATAACTGCGAGTACTTTGCGCCGGAGGTGTTAGTTTCTGGCGGTATATGTGGCATCATCAGTGCTAGCTAGCATTGAGGCATTCATATGAACACAGCCTTTATCATTTTCGATAAAATGACCGCTTTAGACTTTGTTGGTGTTTACGACCCGT
>CAYXVC010000262.1:0-2113 GCA_964468225.1 uncultured Gammaproteobacteria bacterium | reverse complement strand
CTCTCACTGGTCATGGCTTGAAAGATCCCGATACAGCAATTCAGCAAAGCAAAACGCCGCTTATTACGATTGATGCGACTCTGGATTCGGTGAAACACGCCATTTTGGACAACATGGCAAAATCGTAATTACCATGCCTATTTCTCCTCAAGAAGCTCATATTGTATATCAAAACGCAGATTGCCTGTTTTCACAAGAACAGGTCAATGCTGCGCTTGACCAGATGGCTGATGCTATTTCCACTCAACTGTCTGATAAAAACCCATTGGTGATCTGCGTCATGAATGGTGGGCTCATTGTCACAGGTGCGCTACTGCAACGCCTCGACTTCCCATTGCAGATCGATTATCTACACGCTACGCGCTATCGTGACAATACACACGGCAGTGACATTGAGTGGCGCGTCAAACCCAGCCATGCACTAAAAGGTCGCACCCTTTTATTGGTTGACGACATTCTTGATGAAGGCCACACACTGGCTGCTGTCGTCGAAGCTTGCCAGCAAGCGGGGGCAAAAAAAATCCATACGGCAGTACTGGTAGAAAAAATTCATAATCGAAAACAGGGTATTAACGCAACTTTTTGTGGGCTGGAAGTAGAGGATCGTTATGTATTCGGCTACGGCATGGATTACAAAGGTTATTTGCGCAATGCGCCGGGTATTTTTGCAACAGGATAAATAACATATGTCTGAATTAGCAATTATTGGTGGTACTGGACTCACAGCACTCAGTAATCTGGAAATTGTCCGCCGTGAAATGGTCAATACACCCTTTGGCGAACCATCAGCGCCCTTTGTTCACGGCCGGCTGTCTGGCAAAGAGGTCGTTTTTCTGGCACGGCATGGCAGTGGTCATACCATTCCACCCCACAAAATCAACTACCGCGCCAATCTCTGGGCACTCTGTGAAATGGGTGTAAAACAGATTATTGCCGTGACGGCTGTCGGCGGAATACATTCTGACGCAACTGCAGGGCGCATAGTCATTCCTGATCAAATTATTGACTACACCTATTCACGCCCTCATACCTTTTTCGAAGATCAACTGCCACATGTGACACACATTGATTTCACTCATCCCTACAGCCAGACTCTACGTCACCTACTCATTAAGGAGTGCGAGACGCTTGGCAACAATGCGTGTATTGATGGTGTTTATGCTGCAACCCAAGGCCCACGACTGGAAACTGCTGCTGAAATCAAACGCCTGGAAAATGATGGTTGTACCATTGTGGGTATGACAGGTATGCCAGAAGCCGCGCTCGCACGGGAGCTGGAGCTGGAATATGCTGTTTGTAGCGTTGTTGCTAATCCAGCAGCAGGAAAAAGTGATGAAAATATATCCATGTCGGATATTGAGCGAGTACTGCTGGCTGGCATGAAAGATGTTAGAAAATTATTAGAACGTGTTATCCCTACCGTTTAAATTAAATAAAAAGTAATCATCATGAAAATTGAAAAAGAACTTTATGCGGGTAAAGCTAAATCCGTGTTCACCACAGACAACCCGGATTTACTGGTGCTGAACTTTCGTGATGATACCTCTGCTTTTGATGGTGGCAAAATTGAAAGCCTTTCGCGCAAAGGCGCTGTAAACAATCAATTTAATGCCTTTATCATGCAAAAACTCGAAGATGCGGGCATCAAAACACACCACGAAAAACTGCTTTCGGCCAACCAGTCTGTCGTCAAGAACCTTGAAATGTTTCCTGTTGAGTGCGTCGTTCGCAATATTGCAGCGGGTAGTATTTGCAAGCGCCTGGGTGTGGAAGAAGGAATCACTCTTACTCCGCCCACTTTTGAGTTCTTTCTAAAGGATGATGAACTAAATGATCCCATGATTAACGAATACCACATTCGTTCCTTCGGCTGGGCCAAAGATGAACATGTCGAGCAAATGAAAGCCCTTACTTTTCAAATCAACGACGTACTCACCAAGCTCTTTCGGGATATTGGTCTCTTATTGGTTGACTACAAACTGGAGTTTGGTCTATTCAAGGGAGAGGTCATATTAGGTGATGAATTTACCCCGGATGGCTGCCGCTTATGGGATGTTGAAACTCGTGAAAAACTGGACAAAGATCGCTTTCGCCAAGGGTTAGGTGGTGTTGT
>CAYXVC010000261.1:0-2121 GCA_964468225.1 uncultured Gammaproteobacteria bacterium | reverse complement strand
TGGATCCATGAAACCTTTGTTCTCCCCTGCCGTCATCATACGGCGTTCGATGCCGAGCTTATCCATCGCATCGACAAACCCAAAGCCGTTCATGATCACGCCGATTGAACCGACGATGCTCGCTTTGTCGGCATAAATTTCATCGGCTGCTGCGGCAATGTAATAACCACCAGAGGCACACATGTCAGTGATCACGGCATAGACAGGTTTATCCGGGTGTTTGTCACGCAGACGTTTGATTTCGTCATTAATATAACCGGCCTGAACTGGGCTTCCCCCCGGGCTATTAATGCGAAGAATAACCGCCGCAGAATTCTTGTTTTTAAAGGCGTCACGCAGCGCCGAAACGATGCTGTCGGCATTGGCCTCAGAGTCAGCGGCAATCGTGCCGCGTATTTCAATTAGCGCGGTATGCTTCTGCTGCTTGCCTGGCATGTCATTTAGATCATTTTTCACATAGATCATAAAGAAAATCGCCGCGAGATAGGAGAACATCAGTAATTTAAAAAAGATCCCCCAGCGTCGGGTGCTTTTTTGCTCTTTATAGGCGCTAAAAACCAGCTTCTCCATTACATCACGCTGCCACTCTTCTTTGTTTTCGCCACTCTCGGTTGATGCTTTTTTCTCGCCCATCCAGGGATCCTTTTCTTTTGATGCAGGTGAAGTGGTGTCGTTTTTAATCTCGTCTGACATGTTGGTATCCGTACTTTTTCCTTTGAAAGGAATGGTTATTTTTTAAATCAATTTCAGTTTTGAAGGCTCATGCAGCGGGCTGCCGATGCATTAATTTGCTTATCGGCGCACGCCTTGCCCACATTAATTCAATATTTATACAGCAGTTTGCCTACTTCTGAAATATTATCGAGGCATGTGAGTGGATTATGTGCCTGCAAGCGTTCCACCGCATGTACTCCGTAAGTGACGCCCAGTGATGCAGTGCCCGCCTCAGCTGCCATCTGAAGATCATACTCGGTATCACCAACCATCACTGTATGCTCCGGCGCAACATCCAGCACTGCCATAATCTCAAGTAACATTTGAGGATGCGGTTTGGAGTGCGTTTCGTCGGCACAGCGCGTAATGTGAAAATAGTCGCCAGAATTGGTTTCCGCAATAGAGCGATCTAATCCGCGTCGACTTTTGCCGGTGGCTACCGCGAGCAGATAATCATCAGCATGGAGGCGCTTGATCACCTCCAGCGCGCCATCAAACAGTACCGACCGGTTTTGATTGCCCGCTAAAAAGTGATGGCGGTAACGATCCGCAAATTTATCAACGGTTGCCTCATCTTCATTCGGATAAAGCCGACGAATTGCCTCCGGTAAGCCCAGCCCGATAACATTACGCAGTTCATGGTTACTCCGCGCTGCCAGCGCCAATTCAGCAATCACATTGGCGAGCGACTGGGTTATCTGCGCCTCGGAATCCATTAATGTGCCATCCCAATCGAAAACGACGAGTTTAAATCTATTGTTCATTGTGTGCCCCATTTTCCAGTGCCTTCAGAAATTTCTCAAGCACTGGGCTAAGTGGTGCCGAGACCGATATCTTTTTCATCGTACTCGGTAACATAAAGTTGAGTGTATGGGCGTGAAGAAACAGGCGCTTTAACCCCTGTTTTTTGAGTTCACGATTCAAGGTACGTTTGCCGTAAACCTCATCACCCAAAACCGGATGCCCTGAATGAGCGGCATGTACACGAATCTGGTGCATGCGCCCCGTCAGTGGCTTTGCCTCCAGCAAGGTCATCCGATGGTCAAAATGACGTTTTACTGAAAATTGAGTGGTTGAGGCCTGGCCATCCTTGCTCACCTTCACTGTACGCAACCCAGATGCCGCTCGCTCTTTTAACAATGGAAAATTAACGGTGCTTTCGTCGTCCTGCCAATAGCCCTGAACGAGCACAAAATAGCGCTTATCCATCAGGTTTTCACGCAAAAGTTCGTGCAGCTCCAGCAGTACCGGACGGTTTTTTGCCAGCAACAGGCAGCCCGAGGTCTGTCGATCGAGGCGATGGACTAGCTCGAGATCCTTCTCCTCGGGGCGAATGACCCTCATTATTTCGATCACGCCATTGGCTATCCCACTGCCACCATGAACGGCAATACCGGAGGGTTTATC
>CAYXVC010000260.1:0-2125 GCA_964468225.1 uncultured Gammaproteobacteria bacterium | reverse complement strand
CGGCAATCCATGGATTATGAACGTGCGAAGTGATCCAGTTTTCACGAATAAATGCCTGTCGGTAGATTGCTTCAGTATTAGCTTCTGGTTTTGGGAATTTCATGACCACTTGCCCGTGATCAGAAATTTCATCAGCTGCCAGGAACAGGCAAGTATACCGACTGTCGGAGATTTTTTTGTTGAGACGAAATCCATCAACGACATCATTGATTTTGGGCAAAGTCATTACCATCAAGTCATCAACAGCAGTTTCAAGAAATGACTTGTCTGGCGGCGGTAGTTGTATGACATCAACGACTAGTGCGCTGACATTATCCTGGCTACCTGCATGCAATGCTTCTTGGACGATTGTCCGTGCATGGTCTTGAGGTGATTGGTTTTGACAGAGTAGTTGTTGAATTTTCTGGTTAGACAGCGTGGTATGCACACCATCGCAACACAATAGGAAGCGGTCGTGAAGCTGCAAATTGTGTTGCGAATAATCAATACGCAGCGTATCTTCAATACCGAGTGCTCGCGTTAATACATGTTGTAAATCAGGATGTTGATGTACATGATCCGTGGTGAGGCAATGCAAGCGATTATTTCTGAGGCGGTAAATACGCGTATCACCAAGGTGCACAACATGCGCTTGCCCACCTAATAGAATCAACGTACTAAATGTTGTTCCCATGCCCTTGAGGGCGGCATCACGCTGGGATTGTGAATAGATCCAGCGGTTAATCGACATTAGCGCAATCTCAGCCATTCGGCTCACACCCAAGGTCTCTTTTTGTGCATAGTAGGCATCGATAAACTCACGGACTGACAGCTCAGCAGCACAACGTCCACCTCGGGTCCCGCCAATACCATCGGCAATGATGGCTGTGCTACCATAGACAGCACGCTCAGTTTCAGTACCCTGATAGAAAGCTACAAAGTCTTCGTTGACTTCACGTTTGCCGACTTCAGTAGCAAAACCGCTTTGTGTTTCTAATTGTTCTGACATCAGAATGATTGACCCCTGTTTCCGATAGTAGCGAGGATGTAAACATTCCACGCGGTCAAAAAGTAGATTGATTGTGAGGCTAGAGTACTCTATTCAGAATATATATTCCCAATCAATAACAATGGTTGTGCGACAATGACTCTATGAGTTTTTATAACAATATCAGTTGGTTGAAAATATGTATTGCTCTAACCAGACATCTAAAATTAATCCAGTTCAGGAATAATTCCCGCTACTGACTATGTAAACTCAGGCTAACTCTGTTCGGCAATACGATATGGCTATTTCAAAATTCTTACAAAGTGGGCACAAAGGAACTTTACTAAGTGCCTTTATTTACTCAGATATGAGTTTCATGGTCTGGGTATTGATGGGGCCGCTAGTGGTTTATATTGCCCAAGATTTAAACCTGTCTGAAGCCCAACAATATACGCTGGTTACTATCCCACTATTAACCGGAGTACTGTTTCGCATTCCGGTGGGTATTCTGGTCGATCACTTTGCACCAAAACGTACCGGCCTGATTGCTCAGATCATCGTTATTTTGGTACTGCTATTGGCTTTTCTTAGCAACGTAAGTTCCATCACTGGAATCTATATAGTCGCTATGGCGCTGGGTTTGGCGGGCACCAGTATGGCTGTTGCCCTTCCGCTGTGTAGTCGCTGGTACCCTGACGAATATCAAGGCTTGGTGATGGGTATCGCAGGTGCTGCCAGCAGCGGGACTGTTTTAACAGCTGCTCTAGCACCAATGCTCGCTGAATCGTTTGGCTGGCGAGCTGTATTTGGCTTTGCCACACTACCCTTAATTGCAACCGTGATTTTCTTCCACCTTAAAGCTAAAGACAACAACTATCGGCCCGAAAAGAAACCGCTTTCTGAGTATTTTAAGGTTCTTAAGGAAATCGATGCCTGGTGGTTTATGCTGTTTTACAGTTTGAGCTTTGGTGGTGTGATTGCTTTATCAAGCGTTATGGTCTTGTATTTCCACCACCAGTATCAATTTGAACCGGTAACAGCAGGTTACTACACAGCGGCCTGCATTTTGGCCGGCACAGCACTGCGCCCAGTTGGTGGCTGGATGGCGGACAGATTTGGTGGCATTCGTTCCATGCAACGGTTTTATGCTGTCACAGC
>CAYXVC010000259.1:0-2141 GCA_964468225.1 uncultured Gammaproteobacteria bacterium | reverse complement strand
TTTCTCGGTCTCCCACGCTTAGCCCGCCCCAATCGCACACCATACTTCGATTCAATTTTCTCTCTAAATCGGTCATCGCCAACGGGTTGACAATAATGTGATGCCTTCCGAATCATACTCAAATCAGCAGCGCTTAGTTCTATCTCAAACAACCCTCGATATGCGACACAACGCACATCATCTGTATCATCCAACTGCTGATACTCAACATGCGGAATCAACCAGCTATCATCTCCCCAAGCATTACACCCATAACTCGACCACCGATATTCTTCAGGACGCTCAACCATTCCTGCCCGGACTGGGTTTAACTCAATATAGCGATAACAGCTTAGCAAATAACGTTCTGACTGGATCATGCTGGACTTATGCCGGCCCTCCCACATTGTGCCCGTATGATCATAACGATGGTTGATATATTGCGCATATCGGCTACCGACAACCTTAAACGTATTTGAGATCGAATCTTCTTCTTTAGGTGTCACCAGAAAGTGGACATGGTTTGTCATCAGGCAATAAGCATGTACCTCGACACCATATTTTTCTGAAAGCCGCCGCCACAACTCAAGATAATATTGATAATTCTCCGGCTCGAGAAAACAGGCTTCGCGGTTATTACCTCGTTGGACAATATGGTACGGATAACCCGCAATATAATTTCTAGCTCTTCTTGGCATTGCAATTCCTTTGCTGTGCCTAACAGTCGTTGGTTGAGCCAATATAGTAGAAAATCAACTATTGATCAATTTTTAATCCCTCCGTCCCCTTTTCTTGTTGAGTACTATCCCATTTGCCATTTTTGCCATATCAATAATTTCCAGCTTCTCTTCTTGAGATAAATCACCATTTACAAATAAACGTCTGAGAGCATCGGACTGCCAATTGGGAAGATTTTTTGACCATTCAACTATTGATTGTATGGCGTTAACAGGAATGGTCATTGATATATCCTTTTTTGTGAAGGCTGGCGTTCGCACACTATTTTTTGTCTACTACTGCTTTTCCCTCATAACCAGAAACCTATGCCCAATATTTTCGGCCATTTGGGTATGAATACTCTTTGCTAGCAGAACACAGTTACCATTCAATACTCAACACGTTATTAATCCGCACGAATCATTATCGAAACGACTATTTCGGTGGACAATGCTTTCTCGATGACGAAATTTCAAAATCTTCGGGAACGGGTTTGAATGGGTCATCGTCTTCAGGCCAACGTTTTTCTCTACTTTGAAATGCTCTTAGCTTCTCGATGTCGAGTTCAACTGTGACGCAAAAATCATTCATACCACCTCTTAGCCTGGCTAAATCACGTTCAAAAGGTTTTTTCCCCGGAGCCCTCACGCGACTATCGCCATAGGTAAGATTATTTACCAGTACAGTATAAGCATGTACATCAAGCGCACATGCCTCAATCATAGTGGAGAATGTATCGAGATCTTGATTCCAAGATAAGATCATCAAGGCATCTACTTCACCTTGAAATTGATTTCTCGCCTTGCTGTTCAATACCTCCGAACAAATCATTACACCAAAGTGAAAGCCATCGTGGTTATATACCGGCTTTACTTCCTCCCAATTTTTAAAATTATCTTTCCAGGATTTACCAAACTTGTGTATTAACTCTTTATCTTCACTGACGGCAGGTTTGAGCTTTGGTTGCCAGATACAAACTTGGGCGGGATAACCTAATCTATCATCCGTTAGACACAGGTATGCCTCACTAAGTAGTATTTTATTGTTCTCGTGGCGATATTCCGTTCCAGCGATCATGCTAATCCCTGCTGAAAGCAGCCTATTTGAAATACTTTCAATCCACTCTAGAGGTATCGAAAGCTCTGGAAAGATAAGGTAGTCAGGCCTTGGGGTCAGCTTCAACACTTGATTTACCAAGTCTGATATTCGTTTGTAACGATTGAGCGTAAGTCTAGGTTTGTTGCATGCGGAGTGCTCCCACGAATCGTGTGTCGTCTCAATATTGGTAATCCCTATCAATACAGATTTTCTTTTCTGGGTACCAATAGAGACCATATGTTTTCCAGGCCGTTCAGGACGTGCGCTAAGGTCTATCTTTTGAAGCAATTCAGGTTTGACCCATACTCCTCGTAAGGCCTGAGAATATTTCGCCCATAATGTTTCAG
>CAYXVC010000258.1:0-2158 GCA_964468225.1 uncultured Gammaproteobacteria bacterium | reverse complement strand
ACACTTCAGGCCCATTCATATGAATAAAGGCGCTTTGACTTTGATCTTGATCATAACCTTGGGAAATACCAGCGGGAACCGTCAGAAGGTCTTTGTAACGACCATCCGCATGAAGATGAGAGGAAAGAATACCCGGTTCATCACTTGCGCTAAGCACAACAGCGCCCGCACCATCACCAAACAGGACACAAGTCGTACGATCACTCCAATCCACAATGCGTGAAAGCGCATCAGCACCAATCACCAAAGCCGTTTTGGCACTTCCTGTTCGAATAAATTTATCAGCAATATCCAGCGCATAAACAAAACCTGTGCAGACGGCCTGAATATCAAAAGCCGCGCCCTTTCGAATGCCGAGGCGCTCTTGCAACAAGCAAGCGGTGCTTGGAAAAATACGGTCAGGGGTTGTTGTCGCGATAATAACAAGGTCGATATCATCTACATTGATGCCCGCCGCCTCAATCGCACGGCGTGATGCCATTTCAGCAAGATCACAGGTGGTCTCATCTTCACCAACAATATGGCGACGCTCAATGCCTGTTCGATCACGAATCCATTGATCCGTAGTATCGATCATTTTTTCCAGGTCAGCATTACTTAATACCTTTTCAGGCAAGTAACTGCCAGTGCCTTTAATGCGAGAATACTTCACACCGCACATCTCTTTTCTAATAATAAGGAATGTAACTCAGCATCAATGCGCTTGGGCACATCTTTTTTAACTTCAAGAACCGCTTCTTTAATGGCGTTTTCAAAAGCAAAAATATCAGCGCCACCATGACTCTTAACCACAATACCTTTCAATCCCACCATGCTGGCACCATTATGCCTTCGAGGATCAAACTTGCTGCGAAAAGATTTCAGAACCGGCATCGCAACGAATGCTGCAAGTTTAGTCAGCCAATTACGACTAAATTCCTCTTTGAGCGCATTGCTGATCATCTTCGCAACACCTTCACTGGATTTGAGCGCAACATTACCGATAAAACCATCACAAACAACCACATCGACGGTGCCTTTATAGATATCATTTCCTTCAACAAAACCAATATAGTTGATCTCACTTTCAGACAACAAGCGCGCAGCATCTTTGATGCAGTCACTCCCTTTCATCTCTTCTTCACCGATATTGAGCAATCCAACGGTTGGAGAATCAATATTATCAACCGCACGGGTCAACACCGAACCCATCACTGCAAACTGAAAAAGATGCTCGGCACTCACATCAACATTTGCACCTAAATCCAGAATATGGGTATGTCCCGTCATCGCAGGTACCGTACTAATCAGAGCAGGCCGATCAATTCCAGGCAATGTTTTCAATACAAAACGCGCCGTCGCCATTAAAGCCCCGGTATTGCCCGCACTCACACATGCATTGGCTTCGCCCTGCTTAACAAGGTTAATCGCCACACGCATTGATGAATCCTTTTTGCCACGCAAAGCCTGCGCTGGAGACTCATCCATCTCCACCGTTTGAGTTGCATGCTGAACCAACAGACGCTCATTGGCATCTGCACCATGACTGCGTAGCTCTTCAAGAATTGATGATTCGTTACCCACCAGAACTAACTTGAGCGCAGAATCAGCAGCAAGCATGTGCAGTGCAGCAGGAACCACGACATGTACGCCATGATCCCCACCCATTGCATCAAGTGCAATTGTGTAACTCAATTAAGGTTACTCTTCTTCGGTTTCTGCTTCGACTTTATCAGCAATTACCTTACGACCTTTATAATAACCATCAGGTGATACATGATGGCGTAAATGCGTTTCACCCGAAGTGGGTTCAACAGATAAAGTCGCAGATTTCAAACTATCATGAGACCGACGCATACCACGTCTGGAAGGGGTCACTTTACTTTTTTGTACAGCCATTACTAAGCTCTCACTTTCTTTTGCTTCATAAAAAATGCGACCTATGGCCGCGATGTTCTCTGGATTACTTGCGTAACCACTTAAATTCAGTCTTGCCGTTCTTTCAGTTGAGCCAAAACAGAAAAAGGATTCAACTCAGGCTCATCATTCAACTTGGCTTCCAACAAGCCATTCTCACATTCGCCTTGTGAATGCATAGATGCCACAGGCATTGCCAATATTAATTCATCTTCAACAATAGTTTTCAGCAACACAGGCTCTGGCTCGACGATAAAAGGCT
>CAYXVC010000257.1:0-2158 GCA_964468225.1 uncultured Gammaproteobacteria bacterium | reverse complement strand
TAAAGCGGGGTATGATCACAATATTTACTGACCAGAACTTGTGTGAGCAAAGCAGGTGTTGCAACACTACTCAGGCATTCAGGGGCGGCAATCTGATGTATTTTTGCGCAAACCCGGCAGGAATATTTAGGGCGGCGTGTCCGTTTGACCCGCAATTGAGCAGGGATCCAGTGGAGCATTTCACTGACGCTTTCACCTATTTTATGGAGAGGCCCAGAACAACCGGGACAAGTTTGGTGATCAATATCCAGTATAGTTTCATCACGGGGCAGGTGATCGGGCAAGGGCTTGCGTCCGGATTTTCTTTTGTCTGTATTTTCTGTTTTTGGGGTTTCAGGGGGTGCCTTGCTGGATTTGATATCTTTATTTTCCTGTTCCTCCATCCTCTCAAGGGTGAGGTGAAGTTGGTCTGTATCCAGTTGCTCCGAGCGACGTCCGAACCGGGCGCGCTGGAGCTTGTTTATAATGGCCTTAAAATGTTCAACCTGACCATCATGGCCTTCAATAACTGTCGCCATGTCCCGCACGAGACGGTGCAAAATCTTGATGTCACAGGGCAGGTTTTGAAGATCAATTTTCATGTAGAATTATACCCTGAATCGCCCCGTGATCCAAGCATTTATCCTATATTTCCTGCCGATATTTCAAGAATATTTTACGCTCTTTTATCCCGTTGGGGCAGGCTTCCAAACCCGTTCCGGCCTGCGCCAGTCCAGCCCGTCAATCAGCATGGTCAGCTGCGCGGCAGTCAGCTTTACAGTCTTGCCCTGCTCATGAATATGGGGCCAGATAAAACGGGAATTCGTAAGTCTTTTGCTAAAAAGACACAGGCCTGTTCCATCCCAGAACAGTATTTTAATGGCTTTGGCTTTTGTGCCCCGGAAGACAAACAAATGGCCGGAATAGGGCTCCTGTTCCAAAGTCTCCTGAACCAATGCAACCAGACCATTCATGCCTTTACGCATATCGGTTTTGCCCATGGCCAGATGGACTTTTACACCAGTAGGGATGATCATCATGACGATTTTTCCTGCGATGTAATATATGCTCTGACCTCTTCAGGGTCGCTGCCTTCGGCGGCAAAAACCTGCGCTCCACCGGCAAGTTTCACGGCAACCATTCCTTCTGAGAAAGGAAGTAAATTCTTTAAGAATCTATCAGTTGATCTGGATTTTAATCGATTATCAGTGATTTCTACAGGGATTAGTTTGACCGTTTCTTTTTTTGTAAAATCAAATTGGCTGCGCCAGCGAAAGATCATACTTGTGGCAATGTCATGGCGTCGGGCGACTTCGGCAACGCTGATGTTCGGGATATCTGCTTCCATGACAATGGCGCGTTTTTCTTTCAGTGTAAAAATGCGCCGATTACGGTGGCCATCCTTGGGCGGCTTGATTTCAGGGGAAGATTCCTTAGCGTCGGTCCTGGCACCGGTGCTAAGTCGGGCGGGATTTAAGGCAGGGCGGGCACTGGGATGAACAAGGTCACGCCAGTTTACATCCTCTGGGTCGGCAAAGAGTCTGTCTTGCCATTTCTTCAATGTATATTTGCTCAGGTGATGGGCTTTTGCATAGGTTGTGATAGGAAGACCGCTCCACCACAAAGCTTCAATATGCATAGCCCAAAAGGCCTTAACAGCTTTCCCCTTGTTGAGGGCGCAGGTAGTTTGAGCAGGTTTTCTACGCCGTTTTTTGATCTGCTCAAACTTATATCCGGCATAGTCTTCAAACATTTTGCGCCATCTGGTGAAGGTTCTGAGGTAAAGACCATGCTCTTTGCAAAAAGCCGATTGGCTCATGCCACTGTTCTGCCAGGCCTCGATATAAACTTGCCAATAAAGCCGTTTGGGACGGATACGAAAGATGCGTGCAACCATTATATTCTCCTCAAAAAATATAATGGTAATCACCATTACGCTAACTATTACAAGGACATATCAGGTGCAATATTCGGACGCTTACAGTACAAAATCTTACAATCAATAGAGGTGGGTACCGCTGGTGCCACGCAAGTGGCACGCAACTCGTGCATAACACTTTGGTTTCCTGCATTCTCAAGTCCACGAATGCGGGCCAATGCATACTCAAATCATTGATATTACTTATCTTCACTTTCGTTGACATGCAATGGGCTTGTCTAGAGTATCTGTAGGGTTTAA
>CAYXVC010000256.1:0-2180 GCA_964468225.1 uncultured Gammaproteobacteria bacterium | reverse complement strand
AACTAAACGAATAATAATTAACAAGGCAAACTGATGTTTCATATCCGAACCTACAATAAAATTTCTGACAAAGGGTTAAGCCGTTTTTCAGAAAAAAACTATTCAGTTTCTGAAAAGTCCAATAACCCCGATGCTATTCTTCTGCGAAGTCAGAAACTTCACGATGAAGTTTTACCTGAGTCGGTGCTCGCAGTTGCGCGTGCCGGAGCCGGCGTCAATAATGTGCCCGTTGAAACTTACACCGATAAAGGCATTGTTGTTTTCAATACACCCGGCGCCAATGCCAACGCGGTAAAAGAACTGGTGGTGTCATCTTTATTATTAAGTTCACGAGGAATTATGCAGGGCAGAGATTTTGTTGCCACTCTGGGACACATTGACGATGCCGCTGAAATGTCAAAGTTATTAGAGAAAGAGAAAAAACGTTTTGCGGGCAAAGAACTGTTTGGAAAAACATTAGGCATTGTCGGACTTGGAGCCATTGGTTCAATGGTAGCCGACGTGGCATTGGCTTTAGGCATGGAGGTGGTGGGCTATGATCCTGCGCTTTCTGTTGAAGCGGCGTGGAGGCTCTCGGGTCAAGTGGGTCGTATGGAAAATCTGGAACAGTTGCTCGGAAAAATAGATTACCTGTCGTTACACGTACCAGCCATTGCTGCAACTCAACACATGATCAATGCAGACACACTGAAACTAATGAAACCTGGCGCTGCGATTATGAATTTTGCACGTGGCGCGATTGTCGATGCTAAAGCTGTAGTGAATGCTTTGGATGGAAATAACTTAAGACAATATATTTGTGATTTTCCCGAACCCTGTTTGATTGGCCACGATAAAGTCATCGCGGTTCCCCATATTGGTGCCAGCACCTCCGAGGCCGAAGAAAACTGTGCGGTGATGGCGGTAAATCAGGTGCGTGATTATCTTGAAAATGGCAATATCCGAAATTCCGTCAACTTTCCTAAAACCACCATGAGCCGAGGTGAATCAGCCTGTCGCATTACCTTCGCCAATAAAAATGTTCCCGGTGTATTGGGGCATTTACTTAGCGTGTTTGCAGATAACAATGTGAATGTTATCGATATGGTCAACAAAAGCCGCGATGATATTGCCTATAACATTCTGGATCTGGAAGAACACCCGAGTGATGAAGTGATTGAAATGATTCAGAATGTTGAACACGTGATTAATTTAAGGTTGCTTTAATCGCACTTATAAATTGGCTATTTTCTAAATAGACCAGTATACTAGTCTAAATGATTGATTTGGAGAATTCCCATGCTAGAAGAGATAGGTTCCTATGATGCAAAAACCAAATTACCTCAGATTTTACGAAGGGTTGAAGCTGGTGAAGCCTTTACTATTACAAATCGAGGTAAACCAGTAGCGGATATTATTCCTAGCCGCTCTGGCGATCGCCTGAAAACACAAGCTGCAATTAGTAATATTCTAAAGGCTAAAAAACACAAAATTAGCGATAAATTGCTGAATGAGTTCAAAGAAAGTGGCCGAAGATGAACGGTTTTGTTCTTGATAATTCCGTTGCAATGCGATGGTTGCTAGCCAGTAATAAAGCAACCGATCAAACCTATTCTGAATCAGTTTTAAAAAGCCTATCCAAAACAAATGCGATTGTTCCAACCCTTTGGCATCTTGAGGCTACAAATGTTTTGCTTTGTGCTGAAAAACAGCACGAAACGAATATTGGAGAAATAGAAGGATTTATTGCACAGTTAGAAAGCCTGCCTATATACGTTGATCCACTGACATCCAATCAGTCTTTTAGTCGAACCATTGCACTGGCGCGTGCCTATAAGTTGAGTAGTTATGATGCCGCTTATCTTGAACTGGCTATTCGAGAGAGCTTGCCATTGTCGACATTGGATAAGAAATTAATGAAAGCCGCTATAAAAGCCTCTGTTGAGATATATCTTCGGTAACAAAATCACTATGAATCAATTAAACAATTGGAAACGTGCAGTTATTAAAGTCGGCAGTGCTCTTATCGCACCGGACGGAAAGAAATTAAGCACGCGTTATTTACACAGCCTTGCTGACTTTATTATTTCAAGTCGCCAACAGGGTAAAGATATTGTGCTAGTATCTTCCGGCAGTGTTGCTGCAGGTGCGACCTTTTCAGAAAGGCTATCGCGTAAAAAAAATCGCAGTATTCCAGAGAA
>CAYXVC010000255.1:0-2186 GCA_964468225.1 uncultured Gammaproteobacteria bacterium | reverse complement strand
CCTTTCATCTTTCACTGCAAACCTTTTATAATAGAAAGAATCACTTAATAAAATTATTGAAAAAAGGAAAAGAATTATGTCCATTATAAAAATGGTCGATTTAGATTTGACAGGCAAACGCGTATTGATTCGCCAAGACTTAAATGTACCCATTAAAGATGGAAAAGTCACTAGCGACCTTCGAATCCAAGCCAGCATACCTACCATTAAAATAGCATTAAAAGCGGGTGCCGCAGTTATGGTTATGTCTCATTTAGGTCGTCCGGCCGAGGGTGCGTTTGACAGCGATTCTAGCTTACAACCCGTTGCAAAACAGCTTTCTAATTTATTGGGCCGTCCTGTTCGCCTAGAGAAAGACTGGCTGGAAGGAATTAATATTGAAGCAGGTGAAGTCGTTCTTTGTGAAAATGTCCGGTTCAACACAGGCGAAAAGAAAAACAACGATGAGCTCGGCAAAAAAATGGCCGCATTATGCGATATTTTTGTAATGGATGCCTTTGGTACCGCTCATAGAGCACAAGCCTCCACCCACAGTGTTGCTAAACATGCAGCCATTGCCTGTGCCGGCCCCCTATTGGCGAATGAATTGGATGCTCTAGGCAAAGCGTTAAATCAACCAAAAAAGCCATTGATTGCAATTGTTGGCGGATCTAAAGTTTCCACAAAATTAACCGTTTTAGACTCCCTGTCCACTAAAGTTGACCAACTAATAGTCGGTGGCGGTATCGCCAATACGTTTATTGCAGCAGCAGGTTTTCCTGTCGGCAAATCACTCTACGAAGCAGACCTTATTGACGAAGCAAAACGATTAATGGCTGCCGCCAAACGATCAGGGTCAGACATACCTGTCCCTGTAGACGTTGTTTGTGCGAAAGAGTTTTCTGAAACAGCAACAGCAACTATCAAAAAAGTTGAGGATGTTGAAGAAGATGATCTTATTTTGGATATAGGTCCTGAAACATCCAAGCAATATGCCAAAGTCATACATTCTGCCGGTACTATCGTTTGGAATGGACCCGTTGGTGTATTTGAAATTGATCAGTTTGCAGAAGGAACAAAATCCATGTCAAAAGCAATTGCTGAAAGCCCTGCTTTTTCTATTGCCGGTGGCGGCGACACTTTAGCCGCAATTGACAAATACAATATTAAAGACAAAGTATCATACACATCGACTGGAGGTGGCGCATTCCTTGAGTTTTTAGAAGGTAAAATTTTACCTGCTGTAGCAATTTTAGAAGAACGAAGTCAATAATTTATTGCAAAGCCCGATATAAAACCCTGCTACAGTTGTTCTAAATTAATATCTTGCCAAGGATGGCAACCGGAGAATTTTATTATACTTCACGCAATTACGGTACAACGCCACTTCACCAAAGAATTAGCACTCTGCCTCTATCACTCCCCACAAAAAAACAAACTCATAACATTATTACACCATATCTCCACCATTCATTCGGTACTATCAGATTGAATTAACTCATTAAGCATTTCTTTCTCTTCCTTGGTAAGCAAACCATACAATGTTTTTTTTTGCCCTGAAGACGCTGAACGCGCTCTATTACTGCGCCTAAGTAACTGCCTACGCGGCTGGCTACGACGATCCTGATGACGCCGATCATGTTTTGGCCATAATAAATATTCCTGCTGAATCAAAGCAATCCACTCTTCGCTTCCAAATGGGAATGAATTCTTACGTCTTTCATTTTTTCGACGCTCAGACAAACGTCTAATTTTTTGTCTAAATTCTTTGGAAGTCATAATATCAATGGCAAAACATCTGTTAATAAGAATCTCAACTATGGAAATGCAGGAAGTTTCAGCATCAACAACTAAAACCTGCTCACCAACCAAAACAAGCAAATTTATCGCTAAATCAATCTATTGAGAAAACATTACCATACTTATAGTCAAACACCAAAACCCTTTGTAAATCTACATACATCTAAAAAAAGGTATTATTTTATACACTGTTAGCATTATTTAGCTCTTTAAACCACCTACAAAATTGCTTAAACACCTATTTGTTTATATAATTACCAGTTCACTTTTATATTCGCCTTCCAATATTGAATATAAAAGGGGCGTAAGGTTTTTTAATTTAAATAGGTTTTTATAATGGCTAGAGTTACCGTTGAAGATTGTTTAGAAAATGTTGAAAATCGTTTTAAACTGGTTTTATTAGCCAG
>CAYXVC010000254.1:0-2206 GCA_964468225.1 uncultured Gammaproteobacteria bacterium | reverse complement strand
ATAATCATTCTGGCAACCCAGAAGAAAATAATATCGAAACCAGTAACTAAAACGCTGGTGGGATAAAATTGCTTTAAGCGTTCGGTATTTTCTGGCCAGCCCAAAGTTGAGAAAGGCCAAAGTGCAGATGAGAACCAGGTATCGAGAACATCTTCATCCTGTTTTAATGGCAGATCATCGGCAAGTTTATATTTTTTGCGCACATCATCTTCATTGTCTGCAACATAAACATTTCCCTGTTCATCGTACCAGGCGGGTATGCGATGTCCCCACCAGATTTGACGTGAAATGCACCAGTCCTGAATATTATTCATCCATTCAAAATAAGTTTTATTCCAGTTTTCGGGGATGAATTTAATATCACCATTGGTGACTGCATCGCGGGCAGGTTTTGCCAGTGGCTCAACTTTTACATACCATTGATCTGTAAGGTATGGCTCGACTACTGCACCTGAACGGTCACCACGTGGCACCATTAATTTATGGTCATCAATTTTTTCTAATAAATCCAGTTCACGTAAATCATGAATAATCATATCGCGTGCTTCGTAGCGATCAAAGCCACGGTATTTTTCCGGTACTTCATCATTCATGCTGGCATTGATGGTGAGCACATTAATCATTGGCAAATTGTGACGTTTGCCCATTTCATAGTCATTGAAATCATGGGCGGGGGTAATTTTTACACAGCCAGTTCCAAACTCAGGATCAACATAATCATCCGCAATAATGGGGATTTCTCGACCCACTAATGGCAGGGTGATGGTTTGCCCAATAAGGTGTTTATAGCGCTCATCTTCAGGGTGTACCGCAACGGCAGTATCACCGAGCATGGTTTCAGGGCGTGTAGTCGCCACCACCATTTGACCCGAGCCGTCACTGAGTGGATAACGCATGTGCCATAAATGGCCGGATTCTTCTTCGGAAATAACTTCAAGATCAGATACGGCTGTGTGTAAAACAGGATCCCAGTTCACCAGACGCTTGCCGCGATAAATCAGGCCTTCATCATAAAGCTGCACGAATACACGATGTACGGCATCGGATAAACCATCATCCATGGTGAAGCGTTCATGAGCCCAGTCCAGTGAGCCACCCATTCGTCTTAATTGTTGAGTGATTGCACCACCGGAGTGTTCTTTCCAGTCCCATACGCGATCAATAAAAGCATCACGCCCCAGATCATGGCGTGTTTTTCCATCTGCCGCTAACTGGCGTTCTACAACCATTTGAGTAGCGATGCCAGCGTGGTCTGTGCCCGCCTGCCATAGAGTATTGTCGCCTTTCATGCGGTGATATCGGATCAGCGCATCCATGATAGTGTCCTGGAAGGCGTGCCCCATGTGCAGTGTGCCGGTGACATTTGGGGGCGGGATCATAATGCAATAGCTGTCACCTTCATCGTTTTCACGGGGTGAGAAGTAGCCGCTGTCTTCCCAGGTTTTGTACCATTTTTGTTCGATGGATTGAGGATTGTAGGTTTTTTCCATTGGTTCTTTTATGCTTGATTAAAAATGAGGTGGGATTATACCGTATGATAAGGGTTTGGCGTAATTTTAGCGTAGGGGTGTGTGGTGGTTTTTGGAGTTGGTGTTTTCTGAACTTTGCTTTTTCGCCTGATGGCGACTCACTTCTTTGTCAACAGCGACAAAGAAGTAAGCAAGAAAACGCCGCCGTTCTTGCGTGTGAAGAGGACACGCAAATAATTGTGCGAAGCACTCCTGTTATCTTCTACAGTTTGCCCTGCGGGTTCCCAGGTATTGTTATTACTCTGTTAGATATCTAATTATAGGTTTTTATTATTTCATTCTTTTACAGGTCGTCTCAATTCGCCGTCCGGGCTCATATCGACTAAATTTGCCTTCCCTGGCAAATTTACCCCTCGGGTAAAACAATACCTGGCAAACTGTAAAGGGGTTTAAAGTCAAAATCAAAACACCACAAACTAAAGTTTGTGAATATCGTTTACCTAAATCTTGCGATAAATCCCTCTGTTGCTTGCTGAAAATTGTATTTCTGTAGGGGCAATATGGCATGGAGGCCATATTGAGTTTTGTTAAGCCGGGATGGCGCATCAAAACGACCTGGCAAAGAAAGATAACATATCAGGTATTATTTAAACGATATGAGTGCATTGAGCAATTTTCAGGCACCCTCATGCTTTTTATGAGGGCAAGCAACTGAAGGGCGGCATTCTTTTGCTTAC
>CAYXVC010000253.1:0-2210 GCA_964468225.1 uncultured Gammaproteobacteria bacterium | reverse complement strand
TTGCTCCATTTTTTACAAAATGGTTTTTCATTTCAAACTATTTTTACTTCAGATACCTCAATGTTATGTAAAGATTAAATTCACCTTAATCCATCTACATGACGTTATAAGATTACTGAGTAACGGGTAAATATTAATTGAGGCATTAGCGCTTTGGAAAAAGACAAACATCACGATCACCATCTTGAACTGGGTGAAATAATCAAAGCACTATTTAGTGATGGTTTAATTAAAAGTTCAGATCTTGAGCGCCTTATCCTGAAAACACGCGATCAGGAACGATTTAAATTCCACCCATTGGTGATCATAGCCAATCAAAACCTGCAATGTGCCAAACCGCCTCATAAACAATTAACCCTCGAAACATTAACCGTCTGGCTTGCAAAGTGGTGCCGACTGCCTTACGAACGTATTGATCCATTAAAAATCGATGCGGCCAGTGCTACGTCGGTCATGCCACACGCTTATGCCGAGAAAAATAAAGTGCTACCGTTGGCGGTTAAAGCAGATGAGGTCATCATTGCTACAGCGGAGCCTTACGTCACACATTGGCAGAATGAAATTGCACATATTTTAAATAAAAAAATCACTCGAGTTATTTCTAACCCTATTGATATCAGTCGTTATATTGTTGAATTTTACGCAGTTTCCAAGTCGGTTATTGGTGCAACAAATGATGCAAAAAATTCAACATCCAGTGAAATAACCAACCTGGAACAGATGCTTGAACTGGGTAAAAAAGGCCAGCTTGATGCGAACGATCAACATGTGATCAGTATTGTAGACTGGCTATTGCAGTTCGCTTTTGACCAACGTGCCAGTGATATTCATGTCGAACCCCGCAGA
Organism: uncultured Gammaproteobacteria bacterium; assembly: GCA_964468225.1. GTDB lineage: Bacteria > Pseudomonadota > Gammaproteobacteria > JAADGQ01 > JAADGQ01 > S141-38. Next base: position 1,364 of record CAYXVC010000253.1, on the reverse strand, counting down.
AAACAAGGTAATATTCGCTTTCGTATTGATGGTGTTTTACATCTGGTTTATCAAATGCCGACCCCCGTCATGGCAGCCGTTATCAGCCGCATAAAAATTCTTGGGCGAATGGATCTGGCGGAAAAACGTCGCCCTCTGGATGGAAGGCTTAAAACAAAAAATCAGGATGGCAGTGAAGTTGAGTTACGACTTGCCACCCTGCCCACCGCATTTGGTGAAAAACTGGTCATGCGTATTTTTGATCCCGAAATTTTAGTCAAAAATTTTAATCACCTCGGACTGGTTGATAGTGACCTTGAATCCTGGGAATCCATTATAAAGCAACCCAACGGCATGATATTGGTCACCGGCCCGACTGGGTCAGGCAAAACTACAACACTCTATTCAACCCTAAAACATATCTCATCGCCCGATCTTAATATCTGTACAGTTGAAGACCCCATCGAAATGGTGGAACCTGAATTCAACCAAATGCAAGTACAGAGTAATATTGATTTGAACTTTTCTGATGGTATACGTGCATTGCTGCGTCAGGATCCCGACATTATTATGGTTGGAGAGATTCGAGATCAGGAAACCGCTGAAATGGCGATTCAAGCGGCGCTCACCGGACATTTGGTTTTATCAACACTTCATACTAATGACGCCGCTTCCACCTTGACCCGTCTGCTTGATATTGGAATTCCACCCTACCTGCTCAGCTCGACATTACTAGGGATTCTCGCTCAGCGACTGATTCGCACATTATGCTCACATTGCAAAAAAGAAGCGCCTTTGGATCAAAAGTTATGGGATACACTCAAGCAACAGTGGGATATTGCCACGCCTGAAACAATATCAATCGCCGAAGGTTGTCTGGAGTGTAGAAATACAGGTTATTCAGGTCGCATTGGTATCTATGAAATACTTCCCATGACCCCTGCTCTGCACAAACTGATCCAAAATCATTGCGACATTGAAAAGGTACGCCATCAGGCATTGATTGATGGCATGCAACCACTGCGTATTTCAGGGCTTATAAAAGTCCTGGCTGGAAAAACAACGTTAGAAGAAGTTTTTCGTGTCTCCCCGCCCTTCTAAAAAAGAGTTAGAATGTCGAGATTATTTTATTTGTAAGGTCTTGATGAATGAAAATCGCGTATATTCTGGATGTGTTTCCCGTTCTATCTGAAACATTTGTCGTCAGAGAAATGCTGGAATTACGCAAACTTGGCGTTGATTTATCAATCTATTCATTACATCGGCGTAACAACGAACTGACGCATGGGTTTGTTGAAGATTTAGTACAAGAAACCCACTACCTTCCCAGAAAAAACAAAAGCCTCCGACCAAAAATTCTACTTTCACACATCAAACTGTTTTCA
>CAYXVC010000252.1:0-2217 GCA_964468225.1 uncultured Gammaproteobacteria bacterium | reverse complement strand
AAAAATGACTGATTTAGACTGGAACAAGTATTCAATAGAAACGCAAGCTATAAGAGCGGGACATAATCGTACGCATGAAGATGAGCATAGCATGCCAATTTTTGCCACTTCCAGTTATGTATTTAAAAGTGCTGAACAAGCTGCATTAAGGTTCACAGGTGAGCAGCCTGGTAATGTTTACTCACGCTTTACCAATCCAACAGTAGAGGTTTTTCAACAGCGACTTGCTTTGATGGAAAAAGGTCAGCGATGTCTGGCCTTTTCATCCGGTATGGCTGCTATAATGGCTGTGGGAATGGGATTGTTAAAAGCAGGTGATCACGTTGTTTCCTCCCGTAGTGTATTTGGTAATACAGTATTATTGTTTCAGAATTATTTTGGAAAATTCGGTGTTGAAACCGATTTTGTTAGTTTGGTTGATCCAGAAGCATGGGAGGCAGCAATCAGGCCAAATACCCGCTTTCTTTTTTTAGAAACCCCCTCTAATCCTTTGATCGAAATTGCTGATATCAAAGTCTTAGCAGATATAGCACATAAACACGATTGTTTATTAATAGTCGATAATGTTTTTTGTACTCCTGTTCTTCAACAGCCGCTGGAATTAGGGGCAGATATCATCGTACATTCAGCGACTAAATTTATTGATGGGCAAGGGCGATGTGTGGGTGGTGCTGTGATTGCCAGTAATGAGATCATTGAAAAAAATATTTATCCTTATTTACGCACCGGTGGCGCTACCATGAGTCCCTTTAACGCCTGGGTTTTTTTATCAGGTCTGGAAACTTTAGCCGTACGTATAAAGGCTCACTGTGATAATGCTTTTGAACTGGCTAAATGGCTTGAGAATCAAGCAGGCGTTTCAAAAGTCCATTATCCAGGTCTGGTTTCACATGCTCAGCATGAATTAGCCAAACAACAGCAAAGTCATTTTGGAGCTGTGGTGAGTTTTGAACTAATAGGCGGTAAAGAGCATGCTTGGAGGTTAATTGATGCGACCAAAATGTTATCAATTACTGCAAACTTGGGTGATGTGAAAACTACTATTACACATCCTTCAACAACAACCCATGGTAGATTAACACCAGAAGTCAGAAAGGCTGCAGGTATAAAAGATAGTCTGGTTAGAATTTCTGTAGGTTTGGAAAATATAGAAGATATAAAGACAGATCTTTTGAATGAATTGTAAAAGGATTTAAAAATGGCCATATCAATTGCCAATAATATATTGAGTGATAATATTAGCATCTTAAAAAGTGAGGTCTCTAGAACAGCATATCAAGGTGTTGCTGTCGCAATATTAAGCATTATTATCGCTACACTATTAGTTTGCTACTATCAATTTGGTGAAATTTCTATTGATGGAATAATCAATGCCCAGAAAAATAATTATTCACTCTGGGTATTGAATGGCATACCTTTTGTTTTTGCTCTCTGGGGACAATATTCTGGTTCAATTATTGCGCATCAAGTAAACGCTCTGATTGTTGATCAAACGCAGGAGTTACGAAGCAGAGCTGATGATTTGGAAAAACAGGCTTCATATGCGGCAACTCATGATGTATTAACGGGTTTGCCGAATCGAAGTCTGTTTTATGATCGAGTTGGACAGGCTATTTTATCAGCCAATCATCAAAAGACATTGTTATCCATTTTGTTAGTTGAAATTGTCAATTTTAAAGATGTATACGATACGCTTGGACGGAACAGTAGTGACCAGATTGTCAGGCAAATTTCTTCACGATTGCAAGGTGTAGTGTTAGGTACGGATCGAGTCGCCAGGATTGATGGTAATATTTTCAGTATGCTAATTTCTGACTCAACTGATGAAAAAGAAGTTGAATTATTAGCAAAACATATTCAAAAAGTTTTGGAGCCTGCCTTCGTGATAGAACGTTTGACTTTTGCAGCGCATACAAATGTTGGTATTGTACATTTTCCACAGCATGGAGAAGATGTTGATACACTGGTGCAAAAAGCAGGTGTGGCACTGTATATGGCAGGTCGCTCTAATGAAGGCTATGCTGTTTATGAACTTTCATTCGATAAGCATAGTCCTCGTCGACTAACTTTGATGAGTGAATTACGGAATGCGATAGAAAAAAATCAACTGTTACTTTATTATCAGCCTAAGGTGTCAATTTCAACAGGGATACTCTATGGTGCCGAGGCATTAGTGCGGTGGCAACATCCTAAACATGGGTTTATTTCTCCTGACGA
>CAYXVC010000251.1:0-2236 GCA_964468225.1 uncultured Gammaproteobacteria bacterium | reverse complement strand
AAGACCCGATGGTGATTGCTGTGGTAAACGATGGTGAACACGGCATCTTCAATCCACAATCACTCGCGCTGGTGGAATGGCTAAGTCTTGAACTTGAAGAGATTGCCAATATTGATCCTGACCGCATCACCAGTCTCGCGACAGAGAATGATGTGATCGGCACCGAAGACGGCATGTTAGTCGAACCCTTTTTTGAAGAGACGCCGACGACTCAGCAAGAAGCCGATGCCATTCGCAGTGCAGTGATGGACTTCCCGCTTTTCGTCGGCAGTATTGCGGCGCGAGACGGCAGTGCAACGTTGATCGTCGCAGAGCTTGAAGATCAAGCGCTGGCACAAATCACTTACCAATCACTGCTCGAACTAATTGAGCGCGCGCCTAAAGGTGATCACGATAAAATCCATGTTGCCGGTGAAGGCGCGGTGAGCGGATACATGGGTACCTATATCCAAACGGATGCACAACGTCTCAATCCTATTGCCGCACTGGTGATTACTCTGGTACTGCTCATCGCCTTCCGCACCATACGGGGCGCGTTATTACCAAACCTTGTTGTACTCGGCACAGTTGCCAGCGCACTCGGCTTAATGGCAGCCTTCGGTATTCCTTTTTTTGTGATTACCAATGCGCTTCCCGTCGTGCTTATTGGTATCGCTGTGGCTGATTCAATTCACATTATGAGCCAATATTATGAGGAGCTGGCGAAGAATCCCGAAGCGAGCAGCCGCCAGCTTGCAGTACAAGCGATGGCGAAGATGTGGCGTCCGGTCACTCTGACCACGTTGACGACGATGGCAGGTTTTCTCGGTCTGAGCATCGCCTCCATCATGCCACCGATGGAGTATTTCGGGATCTTTGCGATGATCGGTGTTGCGGTTGCCTGGCTCTATTCGATGACGGTGTTGCCCGCCTTCCTCACCCTGCTAAAACCTAAACGTAGCAAAGCATTTGTCTCAACGGTTGAAGTCGATATGTTTGCTCGGGTGATGGCCTGTCTCGGTCGTGTTGTGATTAAAAGGCCCCATTGGGTATTGGCCGTCGGTGCGGTGATTATTATCGGCGGCATGGTGGGTGCGTCAAAACTGGAGCTTAATGAAGCACGCATTACCATCTTTCAAAAAGATGAAGCCATTGTGCAAGCAGACAGCGCCATTAACAGGCATCTCGATGGCGCACATTACCTTGATATTGTGATTGAAACACCGCAAGTGGAAGATCTTTTCAAACCCGAACATCTGCAACGAATCGAGGCGCTACAAAATTATGTAATAACATTGCCGCATGTCAACGGTTCAACATCGATTGTCGATTACCTCAAACAGATGAACCGCGCATTGAATAACGATGATAAAGCCGCATACCAATTGCCTGACAGTGCGGAAATTGTAGCACAGCAGTTTCTGCTCTATTCCGCCAGTGGAGATCCCAGCGATTTTGAAAAAGAGGTCGATTATGACTACCGTCTGGCCAACGTGAGGGTGCGGCTTGATACTGGATTATTCAGCGTAGAAAAAGCAGTGATCGAAGCGGTTGAACTTTACCTTGTGAAAAACTTTAACGGTAATGATATCAATGCCAACTTGAGTGGTCGCGTCAATATCGACTATCACTGGATCAAGAGCCTCGGTGACAGTCACTTTTATAGCGTTGCGATCTCGTTGTTATTGGTCATGGGGATGGCGGCCCTCAGTATGCGTTCAGCCATTGCAGGGATCATCACCGTGGTGCCTGTCGCCGTCTCGGTATTGCTGATCTATGCGGTGATGGGTTTTAACAATATCTGGCTTGCCATCGGTACGTCGATGTTTGCCGCCATTGCCATCGGCCTCGGTGTAGATTTTTCCGTACACACTATCGAACGACTACAGGTGTTAATCAAAAAAGAGGGTCGCACGATAGATGAAGCGATCACCGCGCTCTATCCCTCTACTGGACGCGCACTGCTATTCAACTTTGCCGCACTGACACTGGGCTTTGGTGTATTGATCACCAGTGAAGTGGTACCACTGACACGCTTCGGTGCACTGGTTGCGGTCGCGGTGGCCAGTAGTTTTATTGCCAGCATGACTGTTTTACCGGCACTGATCAAAGTGATTAAACCTCGATTTATTGGTTTTGAAAAAAATCATTAAGCTTAAATTTCATCATAAACAAGGAATAATCGATCATGAAAATGTCTTACATAATTGTTGGGCTTGTTTTCACATTGACTTCGCCATTGTTATTTTCCGCAGAA
>CAYXVC010000250.1:0-2258 GCA_964468225.1 uncultured Gammaproteobacteria bacterium | reverse complement strand
AAGACTGCCAAAGGGTTTTCTACCCGAAGGCCTTGAAGCCGAAGGCCTGCAAGCCATTTTGTTGCGCCATAAGGGTGTAGTTGTGCGCAATCAAAATGAAAGTTACAGCAGCGCGATATTCACAGATGACTGCCTGCAATATGTGGAAAACCGACTGCGCGCTTCGATTGCGCTCAATCTCTGGCTTGCGAAGAATATCAGCTAAAGCCTGATTAAAGCGGCTTATAAGGATCAGCCAGTGCTGCTTTTGGTCGGCTCACCGGCACATCATCATATGAAGTGCGCTCCGCCAGTTCCTTGGGTCCGATACGCTTCAACAGGGTGCGGAAACTGGGGTGCATGCCGCCATCGTCATAAACATAGGAAAGCAGGTTTCCTTTGTTGAGCGCAACACTGATTGCTTTATCATCGTCAGCACGTTTTTGTGCAACAGCCTGTGTTTCAACGGTTTTATAAGCCGGACACGGCGCCACCGGATTGCGCGGCTCACCATCTTCAAAGTCCGCATCAATCACATAACGTCCACCGCAGGTGGAAACCTTGGGCTCACGCTTTGTCACTTCAAATACATCATAACCGCGCTTCAAATCACGCCAGAACTCATAATTTACGTCCTGCCTGTGAGTAGCCATATTTTTTGGCGTCATGCGAAACGGAAACGACTGAACCTGGAATGCTTTTTGCCCGCCCTTGAGCGCGTCACGCGCCACGGCATAAATCTCGGCAACGCTGGTGTCCGACATCGCGTAACAACCCGCAGAAGTACACGCACCATGCACAACAATTGAATCGCCCGTATAACCTAATGCCCGCTCAAGCCGGTTTGGATAACCGATATTAAACGACAGGAAATATTGCGAATTGGGGTTCATCATCGAAGATGGAACGCTGTAAAAACCCTCAGGTGCCTGGCGGTCATCGCGTTTCATTTTTGGACCCAAAAGGCCCGACCAGCGACACATCGGATAAGTCGACAACAGCGCATAGCGCCCGGATTTATCCTTTTTCCAGATTTCCAGTTCGCTTTCTTTCTTGAAAATCCGTACTAAAATAGGGTCTGCCGGCGACATCTTGAGCGAACGCATCTCTGTCATCAGTTTTGCAGGAATAGGCTGATTGGCCTTGTTCTCAACAACCCCTTCCAATGCTTCAGAAACGCAGCCGGAAACAACCAGCAGCAGGCCCAAAGGAATCAAGGATTTCAAAATCTGTTTCTTCAACACTATCACCGATTTGTCCATTAAAGCGCCCCCGCTGAACACTATATATGAACAGTTTTAAGATGCCTATAACCGTTTAGTTTATCACGAACATAGTTGTGGAACAAGATTAACGAAACCTTGCTGTTCACACTACTGTTATCAGGTTATTCCATTTTAGAGGGTTAACCTCTCAAAGCGCGTTGCCGGATAAAATCTTGATCGCGGTTGGTTGTTCGTTTCCCATGGAACTTGAAATAAAATAGTTTCCACCTTCACGGTTAAACCGGAAACAATTCTCCATCCCTTTGTTCCTGCTTTTACTGGTTCGGCAGATCAACCCGATTTCAACGATACGGTAGCTGCCAAAACCTGTTGAAACATTATTTCTAACTGTGTTGCGATCACGATAAATTCTTGTCCCGTTTTCAAAATGCATTTTGTATTGCACATTTCCAACAGAACGAACCTGAGCAACACCTTCAATCGTGTTACCAACAATGGTTTGCCTGATCTGGTCGGCCGACAAATATACCAGCTGTTCGGTAGCGACCGGCGCTGGAGCGGTTGTTGCCGTTTGGGTCGTTGTGCACCCCGCCAGCAATAAGCCCGCGACTGATACCAATGTAATTCCAATTATTTTACGCATACCGTTCCTCGAAATTGATGGCTGACTATCACAAATAGGAATAAATTGAAAGATTTTCTACTCCACAATTCCCACGGTCGCACCAGATTTTGATATATATTCAATTCATTACCCCTATACCGAGCTTTGTTGCCTAAAATGGGACATTTTTGGGGATATCAAATTTCACAAACTGTGGTTCATGCCGTAGACGGACTAACTGTTATCTGAACGGCTTGTTTCGCCCTGAACCTTGAGACATTCCATGCAACAAAGCCACATTAAACGTCTAAACGGTTGTTATCATTTGAATTGATGAACTAATTTGCATATGCTTCACAACACGGCGCAAAACAGCAGACGGGGGAGAGCATTGATGGGATCAATTCCCAGTTCAATGGCAATCGGAAACACCAGCGGCGCGACAATCA
>CAYXVC010000249.1:0-2303 GCA_964468225.1 uncultured Gammaproteobacteria bacterium | reverse complement strand
TGGTGTTTCACGGGGAAACGGATCGAACCATCCCGCTGCCCTATGGCTTAAAAGTCTATGATGCCGCAGAGGGTGATAAAGAGTTTATCAGGCTGCCGGGGCGGGGACATAATAATCTGGATATGAACCAAATCAATCATCATATTCTGAGGCAGCTACAATTTTAGGGGGAGGTTCCAGCCCCTATTTTCTACATTCTTAGCCAAGTCCTTGAAAGTATGGCGCGCCTGGAGGGGGAATCTTTAAACTCTCTTTTTGATGAATTGGCACGTTGGGAAAACATCCTTGAGCACCTTGAACATGACCATAAGGATGACCTTGGAGGGCCTGAGCTATGAGCAGCCCTGTTCTTTATTCATCTTTTCAAATAGCCTCACAGTCCAAAACTAATAAGCCCAAGCCGCCGCCCCGTCTGTCAGTGCGTTTGTCATGGGCTGAATGGGATCAGCTAAAAGCGGGAATGGTGAAAAGCAGATTGGCGCAAAGTGGACTTGCTTCGTAAAAGTGGAGAGCATCTGATATAACAATCCTTAGATTAGGAGTTAACAGATGCCCATTAAGAAACGTAATTTTACCGAAGAATTTAGAGAAGAAGCCGTTCGATTGGCTTTAACCAGTGATCAGCCCCATCATGACACTGCCCTGAACTTGGGTATTGGCAAGTCTACGCTGAGCACGTGGATCAGGCAATATCGTCACCAGATTCAACCTGACAAGCCCAGTCGTGACAAAGACGAGGAGCTAAAACGGCTTCGCAAGGAAAACCAAATATTAAGAGCTGAGCGTGATCTGTTAAAAAAAGCAGCGGCTTTCTTCGGCCCCCAAATGTTTTATGGGAAAGTCGATGAGGTTTGCTCTCATTGATGCGCGGGAAGCGGATATATCGATCGAACGCGCCTGTCAGTTATGTGAAGTCAGCCCGAGCGGTTATTATGCTTGGCAAGGCCGGCCTGCAAGCAAGCATCAACGGGATGACATGATTTATCTGGCGCATATACGCGGTGCCTTTCGCGAGTCAAACGGCACCTATGGCAGTCCTCGCATGACGGTTGAACTTCAAGAGCAAGGTCTCAATATTGGTCGCAGACGTGTTGCTCGCCTGATGAAGGATAATGGTATGCAAGCCCGACAAAAGCGCCGCTTTAAGTGTACGACAGACAGTCAGCATAATTATCCGATTTACCCCAATCTTCTTCAACAAGACTTTACAGCATCACGGTCAAATGAGAAGTGGGGTGTTGACATCAGCTACATCTGGACCCGTGAAGGCTGGCTATATCTGGCTGTGGTTATCGACCTTTATGCGCGTCGTGTTGTTGGTCATGCTTGCAGTGATCGTCTAAAGAAGGGATTAGCCTTGGAAGCTCTTGACCGCGCCGTCGCATTGCGAATGCCACCACCTGGTTTAATTCATCACAGTGATCGTGGTAGCCAGTATTGTTCTTATGATTATCGGGAACGCCTGAAAAAATATGGCATGAAAGGCTCAATGAGCGCCAAGGGAAATTGCTATGACAATGCCGTGGTGGAGACATTCTTCAAAACTATAAAATGTGAGTTAATCTGGCGCACAAGCTTTGCAACTAGAAAGAAAGCAGAAAATATGATTGGACAATATATTGATGGATTTTATAATCCCAAACGTCGACATTCGACATTGAACTATGTAAGCCCTATGCAGTTTGAAAATCAAACCGCGTAAACACAGAGATTGCTCTCCACTTTACTGAAGCAAGTCCAAAGGGCGGTCCGGCCGAGAAAGTGCTCTGCAAATTGATCGGGCCACCGGCATTGCGGCCAAAATCATCTTTATTCAGATCGTAAACACCGTCATATGTTCCCCGAAATGTCACATTGAAGGACAGTTCGGAGAAAGTATTGCCCGTATTGAATTGTTTGACCAATTCTAGCTAAACGGTATTGCGAAATTTTGCCAATCCCACATCTTTACGCAGGAATGTGGCATTTTCCATAAAGCCGCTCCACTCCAGCGTGCCATCCGCAGAAGTGCCCGCATATACGCCCGATATTCCGGTGCAGGATAAAACCGCTGCCAGCGACATGGTCGCGGCCCTGGTCCCAAATTTTAAATGTTTTATTTTAGTCATTTAGTACTCCCGTATATTGTTATAGGAACTTGAAAATCACCCAAAGCGGGTCATCAAGCTGCCGTTTGGCTGGCGTGTTTCTCTTCGATTACGCCGTCGACAACCTCAATGTCTGTGATAAATTTAGGTTTAAAAATTGTGATCCAGCTGGGGACAATGAAAAGGGATGCCACCATGTTTAATACAAGCATCACA
>CAYXVC010000248.1:0-2310 GCA_964468225.1 uncultured Gammaproteobacteria bacterium | reverse complement strand
TGTTAGATTCGCCGCCACCGCTCTATGGCCATTCGGTTATTTTTTCCCCTGTTTTCTTTCTCTTATTGCTGCTGCCGAATGTTGAGTTTTGTATTTCAACACTAAGTCTCCTTGTTTTCAATCGTCTTTTCATCAATCCTTGGGCGCTATACTACCCACGGCCTTTGGTTCCGCGTTTTCTGGGTTCGTCGTTATGCCACTTGGCAAAGAGGTGTTATATCCACCATTTTAGTGAGGCTTAAACCCACAAACCGATCAATGACTCGATTGATATTAAAGAATATTGCAAGATTAACTGCTCGCGAAATAGTGACGGAAGCGCGAGGAGGGGATTTAAAATCTAAAAAGTATTAAAAATCAAAAATCAATCGAGTCTGGCCCCATCGATTTGTGCTTCAAAGAGCCGAAATAGATGACTAGTGCCTATTGACAGCGTTACGGCTCATATGTGTTAGAAGCCATTAGCCACCGACTTTATTATATGCCTGCTCAATGTATTTCTTTATTTCTTCAAATTCTTCTAGCGTTGAAATCGTAAACTCAACCTCTCCAGTACCATAATGTCCAATTTTACTTACATCTCGAAAACTTTTTGGTGGCTCAATTGCCTCAGAAGGTTTTAGTTTTACGAACAGTTTAATATTTTTACTTTTGGCTTCCATGCATACAATATTTTGGGATGCCTTGTAAGCTATATAAAACTTTTTTGGTACTTCTTCAATTGCAGTATCCAAGCCGGTAACAAACTCACGAATGCCATACATGAGTTCCTGAATATCCTTTGATTTACCTTCAAAGTGTTCATCAATCGTATATGTAGCTGTTGCTCTTACTAGTGCAGCCTTTTTGCCAGCCTCAACCATAACGGGGTTTTTATCAGATGATTGTGAAACGGGTGACGTAGCTTTTGTATTATGAAGAACTTCTTCCAAATACAGTGAGTTATTTGTGAATAGACGATATTTCCATAACTCAATATTTGCCCCCATAACTTGGACAGCATGAAGGTCATATTTTTTATAATTAGGTGCTATACAAATCACCCTGACATCTGACCAGTCTACTGCAACACCATTACCCAGCGTTTTTTGAACCGCTATTTCAAAATCCCCTTTGTGGTCTTGAATCCAGTGCAGGTAGAACAGGCTTTGATTGATTAACTCGGATGATTCAACTTTTTTGTATTCAATGATGACTGGATTGTCCTCTTCAGATAACGCCAATGAATCAATTCTGCCAGCATGTTGTGCACCTGTTGAGAACTCTGATGCCACAAGGCGACAATTAAAGACTGCAACCAAATTATTCTCGACAAGGGTTTGCAATTCCTTTTCAAGGGTGAAGTTTTTTTGCTCTACAGGCAGAAGCTTATTTTTCGATATTTCAAATATTGGCACTTCTTATCCTTTGGCTTCTAACATATTAGTATCAGGCATATTCACCCTACTATCCCTTGATATCCGCAAAAACCGGGCATTCATGCCCGACTTTCCTAAAAACCAGCATACTTGCCCTGATATATTGATATTGACTGTATATTCACGCATATTAGCGATATTTGTAGCTAGGCTAGCCTTTTGGGGATTGTTGTGTCAACTCAGAACTCTGGGAGCAAGCTCCTGAACGAGTAATGCGTCGTCGACATTATTCTATTCATACTGAGCGGGCTTATTGTGATTGGGTTTCTCGGTTTATTCGTTTTCACCAATTGAGTTCGCGGGATGCGCTATGCGTTGATGGGGCAGAAAAAGTGGAGGCATTTTTAACACACTTGGCGGTACAAGCCCGTGTGGCGGCATCGACCCAAAACCAGGCGCTCAATGCATTGGTTTTTTTATATCGCGAGGTATTGGCTCAGCCCTTTGATAATGTCACTGCGGCTGAGACAGAATGGAATTGGCAATACGTGTTTCCCAGTCGGAACCTGGCGCAAGATCCCCGTAGTGGGGTGACGCGGCGACATCATATTGATCAGTCGGTTGTTAATAAAGCCATCAAACAGGCTGTGCGTAGAGGCAATATTACAAAGAAGGTAAGTGCGCATACTTTTCGCCACAGTTTCGCCACACACTTGCTGCAACGAGGCACCGATATCCGCACTATTCAGTCACTGCTAGGCCATCGTGATTTACAAACCACGATGATTTACACACATGTGTTAAATACAAGGTGGCGAAGGCGTAATAAGTCCGTTAGAAGATCTGTAAGATACATTGAACCCAACTCAGATTTTCAAACTTCGTTGAAATCTTTCATTAACCTAGAATCCGCAGTTGGACGAGTTGAAGTGTGCGTTTGCGGTGGTGTATA
>CAYXVC010000247.1:0-2321 GCA_964468225.1 uncultured Gammaproteobacteria bacterium | reverse complement strand
AACAATAAAAATGGAGATAAATGAGGTTAACTTTCCTTGTTTCATGACACGTCCTGGTGTTTAAAATTTAAAGCGCACAGCGCTAATTAAAGGTAAATGCAGGAATCATTCCCGCACCAATAATATTGATTAGCGGTTATTGTTATTTAAAACATGAGTTGGAGGGGGGCTGGGAGTGTGATTTATAAAGAAAAAATCAGGATGGATGGGTGACTTTGCAGGCAATATGATAGATGATAGCGCTCCAAATCAATGCTGGATGCGCCTGAAATGAAGAAGTGTTTTTTATTACTTTTACTCACTTATTTACTGACATTGTCAGCTTTTTTACAGGCTGCAAATTTTGACACTTCATTCAAATTTTCAACCATTGAAAGTGAGCATTTCAATGTACATTATCACGATGGGCTTGAAGCCATTGCTCAGGAAATAGCGATCATTGCTGAAGAAGAGCACCCACGTTTAACAGAAATATTTGGCTGGACACCTGAAAGCAGAACCAACGTTGTTATTATTGATGAGCTGGATGCAAGTAATGGCTCGGCCAGCTCATTGCCTCATAATGTTATTAAAATAATTCCTGTTTTCCCCTCAAGTGCTTCAGTATTAAGCGATCATGGGGATTGGTTAAGGCTGTTGTTTATACATGAATACAGCCATATTCTATCGCTGGATTCGGTGCGTGGTTATTCAAAAGTGATGCGCTCTATTTTTGGAAAGCCCTTACCTTCACCCGAGGTTACAGGGTCGTCACCTTTGCTGTTTTTTTTCACTGTGCCTCCAAATAATTTTTTACCCGGCTGGTGGCATGAAGGCATTGCAACCTGGTCTGAAACCGAATTTACACCGGCAGGGCGCGGGCGTAGCAGCTATTTCGATATGATCTATCGTATGGCGGTTAGTGAAAACAACATTCCAACCATTGATCAAATCAATGGCGATATACCGGATTGGCCCGCTGGTTCGATGCGTTATATTTTTGGTCTGGCATTGCAAAAGTATGTGATCGACCAATACGGCATTGAAACTGTGGCAGCGCTGAATAAAAAACATGCTGGGCGCCTTCCATACCTTCTCAATGGAGCTGCTGAACAGTTGTTTGATGGGAAAAGCTATCCTGATTTATATCAGGCGATGGTTCAAAAAATGCAGCTGGAACAAAGCTCACAAATTCAAAAGCTGCAAACAGTGCCTTTGACTGAGACGGTTCATCTGAACTTGAAGGGTCAACAGCTCAGTGCGCCCCGTTACAGCCCTAATGGAAAGTATATTGTTTATCATAAAAAAGACCCACATGAGCATTCTGTGATTATGGTGGCCCATAGTGATGGCTCCAATGAAAAGGTGTTGACTCGAACCCATTCGATTGAACCGGGTATGTCCTGGTCATTGAATGGTGAAAATGTTTATTTCAGTCAAATAGAGGTTAATCGTGGTTTTAATCTCTATCAGGATTTATATCATTATGATTTGGTGTATGGGCGTTTGAATCGTATCACTGACGGTTTACGGCTGCGTGAGCCGGATGTTTCACCGGATGGAAAGCAGCTGGTCGCTGTTATGAACTCACGCGGCAAGCAATCTCTGGTGATATTGGCAGCTAATGCAAAGGGTGTGCTGAAAGATCCATCTGATTTGAAAACGGTTGAGGGTGAAAAATTCATGGTGATTAATTCGCCCAGATGGTCGCCAGATGGTCGCTCTATCACTTATACCGCGAAAAATAGCGAAGGTGGCAGTCACCTTTACCTTTATCATGTGGATGAAAACCGGCATGAGTTACTTCAAACAGGTTATTTTGAAATAGCGCACCCGACCTGGGTGAAAGATGGTTCAGGAATTATTTTTAGTAGTGATAAAACTGGCATATTCAATATTTATCTGCACCATTTAAAAGCACCAAAAAGTGTTCAATTAACCCATATATTAGGCGGCGCTTTTCAACCCGATATCTCTTCGGATGGCCGACAAATTATTTTTTCAAATTATAAATCATCGGGGTTTTCACTGGCAAAGGTGAATCTGGAACCGAAGCATTGGGCGCGTCCCGCAGCGGTGATGGTCAAACATAATTGGCAGGGCGATTATTATTCAAAGCCAAACAGTGCACTGAATCAATTGCAAAATATAGAAGAGTTTAACGTAGCGCCATACTCTGCACTGCCCAGTTTAATGCCCACTTTCTGGTTTCCTGTGGCTCGAACGGACTATCAAGGCAATGTATTTGGTCTGTTCAGTGCGGGTCAGGATATCTTAGGTTATAACCGCTGGTTCCTTGAATATGCGTATGGTGTTGACAGCAAAGAGTCCTATTATAACGC
>CAYXVC010000246.1:0-2323 GCA_964468225.1 uncultured Gammaproteobacteria bacterium | reverse complement strand
GCAGAGGTGAACTTTGTCGTAACTGGGCGGTATATCGAAAAGCATCACCGTATTGACCTTGGCTTGCAACTATTTGAGCTAAACCGATTTGTAAAAGCATCTTCGCGTATAAGGGAAAATGTTCAAAATCAGTTATTTCTTGATTTACGGATTGTATGTATTGCATTGCCTTTGTTGAACGGTTTTCGAGCCAGGCATGACAAGCGCAAAGCAAGCGATGATAAAACATGATAAACCTCATGTTTGAATCTAATTGTTTGGCAAATTCTTTTAACAAGTGGTCTGCAGAGTCAAGACGTCCTTCACCCAGGTGATAAAAAATTAAAGGAATTAAAACTAAGCATTTGACCGATGATATCTGATTTGCTGTGGACAGCGAGAGAGCATACTCCAGTCTTGAAAGACAGTCTTCATCGTTTGTGCTAAGCCAATAGCTAACAAATGTTTCCGTTGCAATCCATAGGCAAAGAATTGGAGGAAGCAAATCGTCGTAGATTAAGGGTGTCAATCCATCGATTGCGAGAATAGCACTGCTGGAGTCACCCCCTCTTTCATAAACTTTACCGATCAAATGTATTCCGATCTCAAAACGCATGTTCAAGGGAATCTCACTATTAAGCAGCGCCAGCAAACGACCCTCCAATAATCTGATTTCCTTGGAGTCAGTATCAAACCAAACAACAACTCTATAGGCTGCAGTCATGACATGAGCCTCAATACTCGTTGATTCAAACTCTGGAAAACGGCTGCGTAAGTCAGTAAACTCGTCCCTCCAGGTAGAAGCTGCGAGGTAGTAACCATGTTCCACCATGCCACCGGTAAATATTAATTCAGACCAGGCTAAGTAGGCGCCGGATGATTCTCCAGAGGTCTTAAAACCCCAATAGGCCGATTCAAACACGGCCAACGAGGCTTGCATATCAATATATTGAATCCCCATACCCCGCCAGTACTGCAGCCAGGGATAGCGGCCTAAAACTGGGTCGGGTACAACACCCAACCAGGCTAGCAAAGTCTGGTTGCGACCTTGCTCCAGTAAGCCTTGCCCTATCGTTTTGAGCACCCGTTCGAATCCTCGCCAATCCCCCAGTTCCAAAAAAATAGCAACACTTAGTTCCGGGGCATCGCCTTTTTCAAGTATATTGGCAGCCTTTTTTTGCACCGCTTGGCAATCCTGCTGATTTAATTCTATGCGAGCAGTTTCTAGGAGAAACTCCCTGAATAGAGGATGGTATTGATAAAAAACGCTTCGGTTTCGGTGGCGCGTTGTAAAATAGTTTTTCTGAGCCAGACCTGAGAGTATTTTACCTGTATCAGAATTTCCGGTCAGTGCTTGGGTATCGGAAATCGTCATTATCGGTAAAAAGGCACTGGTGACTAGAAACTGTTGCATATCTTTTCGCATATGACGAAAAATTTCCCGGCCGAAATAGTCAAAAGTAATTTCTTTTACTTCATCGTCTGTAGAACTCACAGTCACTTGGTCTACTTGGGTACGTGCGCTTTCAATCAACAACACTAATCCAGCTACCCAGCCATCGGTCAATTGGTTCCATTGGTCGCTCTTCGAATCTGTGATGTTGTAGACATTTCGAAGGCTAGCTATGGTTCGTGCTTCCTCGTTGTTCAAACGCAGTTCATCAGTACCAATAGTGCAGAGTTTTCCGCTGATTTGCAAACTTGCCAAAACAGAGGGCGGCTGGTATCGGCTTAACAGGATTAAGTTACAATTTGCGGGCACTTCAGCAACCGCAATTAAAATAATCTGATGAAGTATGGCATCTTCAGAAACTGTCTGATAGTTATCCAGCACAATAATTAAAGGTTGTGGCAGTAAATCGAACAATTGACGAAAAAAAAGTCGGGTAAACGAACCGATATTGGCAAGATGTTCCAGGGTAAATTCCGGTAAGCGGCTACGCTTTCTCGGTGCCATCCGTTGCACGGCTAGCTTAAGAAAATAGAAAAAAGTTGCCGGATCATTGTCACCCTCGTCGACCTGATACCAAAGAAAAGGTATATTTTTTCTAGCCAGATAGGTGCTAATTAACGTTGTTTTTCCGGCACCCCCCGAACCCGTTACCCAGACGGCTGATTGTGTGCTGCAACTGTCCAGGCGCGCAAACAATCGATCTCGGTGCAGAACCTCACTAATTTTCGGAGCCGTAAGTTTTGCAATCTGTTTGGGTGGATTTTTCATTTGATCTTATTAATCATCAATATACTTGATTTATGGGTCTCAGTAAGCATCGTGTGAATAAGTTTTCACCTTATCAGAGCGTAGTCTTTAAAAAAATGACTTATTACCCATACAGTTCTTATT
>CAYXVC010000245.1:0-2330 GCA_964468225.1 uncultured Gammaproteobacteria bacterium | reverse complement strand
GAATCAACCTATTTTGAGCTAGAGAGGGGAAGCGTTCTTACTGTTAGGTAAGAAGAACTAAAAACCGGCCTGGCTTGTCACTCAAAAAAAACTCATTAGCGGCTCCCTTAGGTATAGCAAAGGCCGTGCCAAAATACGGCACTGCCTTATTTTTCTAGGCGGAAGATGAAAATAGTTAAGTCAGAGGAAGTACAATATTTAAAAAGTATGGTATTTGTCACATTTTTAATGCATTAATTAACATAGTTTAATTAAAATTTGCTTTTTATCTGGGTTATATCGTTCCCATACTCCGTGTGGAAATGCAGTTGGTGACGCTGCTGCGTCACTGGACACGAGAGTTTCCTGAAATGGGTTTCCACGCAAGAGCGTCATTGCCATTAAGTTAAGCCCTCTCCAAAGGGAGAGGGTTGGGATGAGGGGATAATAAAGTGAGGAAAAACAACTTTTTAATATTCCCTCATCCCAACCTTCTCCCGCTGGAGAAGGCGCTTTTTCTTAACTTAATGGTGGTGACGCAAGAGCGTGGGAACCATGATGACGGTTTCTATACTTCGCGCAGGCTTCCTAGTACTCCTTCAACATTGGTTTTTGATGGATGTACATTTGTAGAGTGGACTTCAGTCCGCTATGATTTAGTATGATTAATCTCCATGCCATAAGTTGCGGACTGAAGTCCGCTCTACATCATTCATCAAACCAAAATTGTCGGAGCACTAGAAATGATTGCAACAAGTTGATATCAATGATAACATTTAGTTTTATTGAAAATATTTTATGATTCTTATGGCTAGGAGCCTGTCCGAGAATAGAAACCGACAGGTTTTTGCTCCTGCAAAACCTGCACTTTCCACCTTCCATGGCGGTCGTAATGAGGGAAATCTGACTCAAAATCAGCTTTTCCGCAGTAGGTTTTCTATTCTCGAACAGACTCCTAGTCTAGTCGTCCGTGATATTGATGATGGTATAGTTAAAGTTCTTAAAGTGCGTGCAGGTATACATGGTGTTAGTGCTATATTATGTGCTCAACTAGATTCAAATTTTGATTTTGTAATGGTGATAGCAAATCAGAATTATATTTTTCACCAAAAAAAGAGAGTGTTATGAGTAAAGGTACAGTTAAGTGGTTTAGTGCAGATAAAGGTTTCGGTTTTATTACTCCAGAGGACGGAAGCAAAGATTTGTTTGTTCATCATTCAGAAATTCAAGCAGGCGGTGAATATGCGACATTGAATGATGGTCAAGCCGTTGAGTTCGAAGTGGGTCAGGGACAGAAAGGCCCATGTGCAACTAAAGTTGTTGCAGTTTAAGCGATAGCACATAACAAAAAGTTGCAGTTGAACGCGCAAGAGCGTGGGAACCATGACCTCTGCCGGAAGCTCCATTCCTGGCAGTGGAAATGCTGATAGGCTGTGTTGTTTTTGCATCACTGGATGCTGGATATTGCTACGTTTGCTGTAATAAAAGGAATAATTAATTTATTACCGCATCTTAGGCAATTAGCAACAGTTACGTAGCACAAGGATGTGCAAGTGTCGCTTGAAACAGGATGCTGGTTGCGACCGTAGCCTGCTATGCGCCTGTTCTTAAAGACAAACAAATTACTGCAAATTGGGTGGGTTATTTATTTCCAGCTGTGTTGCTTGCAATTTAAAAAAAACTATGGAAGCACCCATTGTTATTATTGGTATTGGAGAATTAGCCGGGGTATTTGCAAAAGCTTTTTTACGTTGTGGTTACCCAGTTTATCCTGTTACACGAGAGATGAACTTAGAGCAGGAATGCCTGCAAATTCCATCGCCTGAACTGGTATTGGTTACGGTGCAGGAAAATCAGCTGCATTCAGTGCTGGAACAATTACCCGAACCTTGGCGAAACAAAGTTGGATTGTTACAAAATGAGTTGTTACCCAGGGATTGGCAACGCCATGCTATTGAAAACCCAACAGTAACTGTTATCTGGTTTGAAAAGAAAAAACAGCTGGAATTGACTAATATACTCTATTCACCTAGCTACGGCCCAGCTGCTCCACTTGTTTCTAATGCTTTAGAAAAACTAGACATTCCAGCGCCTGTTTTAATAAGCGAAGAACAGCTATTGTATGAACTGGTTCGTAAAGCTGTTTATATTTTGACGGTTAATATTGCCGGATTATTGAATAATTGCACAGTGGAAACGCTTTGGTTTCAACATCAACCCTTAGCCAGAGAAATTGCCGGGGAAGTTATTGCTATTCAGGAAGCACTGGTGGGTAAGAGGTTGCCTGAAGAAAAGCTGATCAATGGAATGGTTGAAGGTATTAAAGATTGTCCGCATAGACATTGTTTGGG
>CAYXVC010000244.1:0-2357 GCA_964468225.1 uncultured Gammaproteobacteria bacterium | reverse complement strand
CTGTTCAACTTTATCAGTTATTAAAGACGATTGAAAATTGATTCTTATGAGTGATATTAAAAATGCGTCCTGTTAATGCCATCAAACATGCTGTCAATTCACTATCAGATGATGTTAAAGCGAAACAGGCGTTTATTCAACAAGTCGAACAGATATTTGATCAGTATCCAGAACATGCTGATGAGTTATTATCAATTGCATTAGAAGAGGTCAGTAAAACTACATTAAAAAGACCGATTCGCACTGAAATTATTACCTTTTTAGAGCAGACAAAGAGTCAGCGCATTAAAAATGATTCTAATCACGTTTCATCGCATAACACTAATGGCCAAAATGGCACGTGGAATGCGTTTTTGAAATCCAGTGATGACAACCCAATTCAATTAAGTCCAGGAACGATTATTCGCAACACGTATCAGCTAGAAACAAGGCTAGGTGTTGGTGGAATGGGTGAGGTATGGAAAGCGACTCACTTACTCCATGATGTCGCCGAAACTTCTGATGAGGATCGATTTGTTGCAATAAAATTTCTCAATATCGATTTCAAAAGTCATCCAGACGCGTTAAAAACACTTGCCAGAGAATTTGCCTACTCCCGGAAATTAATACACCCCAATATCGTTCAAGTTTTTGAGCTTAATTACAGCGGTAACCAAGTTTATATTGCAATGGAATATTTGTCTGGCCAACCGCTCGATCAATGGATTAAAGAGCATCCAAAAGGAATTTCATTAGATGATGCGGCCTTGATCATTCGTGGAATCTGCGATGCCCTCAAATTTGCTCACTCGCACAAATTCATTCATCTGGATGTAAAACCAAGCAATATTATTTACGATCCAGAGATAGGAATGGTTAAGGTCATAGATTTTGGAATTGCCCGTCATGCGAATGCTATTGATCGGGATACCACTGGATTTGACCTTGGAGATTTGAACGCAGTGACGGGCGCTTATGCAACACTGGAAATGCTACGCTGTACCGATCCAGCTCCCAGTGATGATATCTATGGACTGGCATGCATTACCTATGAACTGTTAACGGGTCGCCATCCCTATGGGAAACAGCCCGCTGATACTGCGTTATCCAAAGGTCTGAAGCCCACACCAGTTTCGGGTTTGAAGCCATCACAAAACAACACATTGTTAAAAGGGTTAGATTTACTCCGAAAACGGCGTATTGCTGATGTTGAACAATTTCATAACGGCTTGCTATTTAAAGGCAGGTTTCCAATCAAGTTTGGCGATGTACCACTAAGAATTGTTATATCTGTATTATTGGTGGCTGGCTCAATCTGGTTTGTCCCCAAAATGTTAAAAACGTTCAATGATGCGCAATTAGACCCTATTCGTCAGGGGATTCTCGCCGAAAAGTCTACAGCGGCAATGGAAGTTTTTCAAAGCTCAGAAGGTGATCAGTACAAGATTCTCGCGAAGAAAGAAGTGCTCAATGCATTATTGAGAATTTACACTAAGACAGCCAATGATGATCCGATCCATGCGTTTAAGGCACTGGCTCATCCGTTGCAAAAACGAGTCTACGAAGATGCTGACTTTAAAAACAAATTGATTCTTCATTATCTGCAATCAATCGACAAGCACATGAATCAAGATGCATATCCTAAAGCCGACGTTTTACTAGGCTCTATTCGCAGCATCTATTCAGATTCTAACCAACTTGTTGAAAAAAATAGAACACTTCAAACAGCGAAGAATCAGAAATTGACACTGTTTGTTCAACAGCTTGAGGCTTGTTTATTAGATTATCAAGCGTCTTCGACAAAATTGATCGCTTGTTTCGATTCGAATCAGCCTCAACTTCTTAAAATAGCACTCGATATGCAATTGCCTCTGAATAAGGTTAACGATTGGTTTAGACGGACAATCCACGAACAGTTAAATCAGAAAAAATTGAATGTGAGCGTTCATTTGCTTAAAAATTGGGAAATTGCTCAAAAGAACGATTTACCTTCACGATCAATCCTGCGTGATGCGCTTACGATTGGTCGTGCAGATAGTTCAAAGTTACCAGAGTTTTGGGCTAAGTTTGTGAGTGACGATGCTGATCGGCGCATCAAAATATTAACGATCAAGCCGGCTCAAGATAAACTACTGGATTTCGTTGTCGAAAAAGCCTCACTCAGCGCGCAGCAAAATAACTATCCTGGTGCTTTTGAGATTGTAAATGATGCCATAGACATTATAAAAAACCACTCGGATTCATTGTCCAGGTTAAAAACTGCTCTAACAGCGTTGAAACAAGAACACAATAAAGTCATTGATCGTTTAAACAGTGATTATCAAATAACGATTAAAAACTGTGATCTGAATCAACTAGCAATTCGAGAAGCGATTCAC
>CAYXVC010000243.1:0-2371 GCA_964468225.1 uncultured Gammaproteobacteria bacterium | reverse complement strand
AGTGGGTGGTGCTGTTGCTGCCTTGGTGGGGGTCTTCATTTTCATCCCCGTACATGTCATTGGTTTGATCACCCTGGTCGGCGCATCCATCTGGGACATTGTATTGCTGCGTCAATCCTCATCTTCGTGTGAAACCACGCCTAAATAACTATTAAGGTGTAAACCATGTCTAACTGCTGCTCAAAGAGCAATCAAAATCAACAAAAACTCAAGCGGCATCGTTGCCCAGAAAACGATAAAAACTATGGAGAAGTGCCGTATAAGACACTATTGCTTCATGTTAAAGAACCGTGGAATTTGGCACTAATAGAGGCGCGTATTGAGAGTTTATTCATGACTGACAAACACCTCCACATTCCCCTGTTCGTCAAAACTCATGACGTTATAGGGCTCCCGTTCATTGCCTCTCTCCATGCCAGGTGTGCCAATTGGCATGTCGGGCACGGCAATACCTTTTATATCTGGACGAAACAACAGTAGTCGTTTGATATCCCGGACGGTGACGTGCCCCTCCACAACATAACCATCAATCACGGCGGTGTGGCAGGCCGCGATTTTTTCGGGGACTCCCAGCCGCGCCTTTTCCGCGAATACGTTGCGGGTGTTTTTTTCGGTGACGTTGTAGTTGTGCTCTTTCAGGTAATCAATCCATTTTGTGCAGCAAGTACACTCCGTCTTTTTGTAGACGACGATATCTTTCGACAGCAGGTCATTCGAGGCACTAGCGACAGTAAAGAGGCATAAACTGATAATAGCCACACCCCATATTTTGTTTTTCACTACCATCATGGTGAGTCTCCACCTATATCGAACTCTCTAACCTTCTGGTTCAATTTCACTCACTTTCAATCTGTTCGCAGCCCGAGAGTCACACGATCAATCGCCGCCTCGAAATCCATAGGAACAGTTTTACCAAAACCATATTTATTATTCACAACACCACCTCCTGCTCTCTTTTTTCACGATTAGCGTCACTGATAATGTGTACGCCCCCTCTAATCACAATGGCTGCAATGATTAAACCAATGAACAGATCTGGATAAGACGAGCCAGTATAGGCAACCAAAAGCCCGCCACTAATGACACCTAAATTAGCGATTACATCATTTTTTGAAAATACCCAGCTTGCCCGCATGTGAACTTCACCCTGGCGATGTTTGTAGATCAGTACCAGGCAAACAGTATTGGCAATAAGCGCCACAATGCCCACAGCAATCATCATTACCGATTCCGGCTCACTGCCAACGACGGTACGGCGCACAATGTCAAACAACACGCCTAACCCCAACACGACCTGAAAAATGCCGCTGACATGGGCCGCCTTCGCTTTTACGAGCAGACTCCGCCCCACAGCATAGAGACCAATTGCGTAAACAGCTGCATCGGCCAGCATATCCAGCGAATCAGCAACCAAGGCTGTTGAATTACCAATAATTCCAGCAACAATTTCTGCAATAAACATCACACCGTTAATGGCCAGCAACAGGATAAGTACACGACTCTGATCCCTGTTTTTAATTTCAATCTCGCAGCCACAGCCGGACATCGCTACCCTGCCTCAGTCTTAAACTCTTCAGACTGGATACCTGTCTGGCAACGTCCGCCTTCGCGCAAGCATAATCGTTTGCGAAAGCGTTTCAAATCTTCGTTATAGACCTCATTCGAATCGGGAAGCGCCTGCACAGTCGCGTATAGCTGTTCCAGATATGCAGGCTTTGTCACCAGGCGATGATAGACCCAACGCCCCTCTTTTTGGGATGACAGCAGCCCTGCTTGGCGCAAAATTTTCAGGTGACGGGAAAGTTTGTATGAGGGTTCCAGCAGGCTATCAACCAGTTCGCACAAACAGGATTCATCACCTGCCACCACCATCAAACGAATGATCCGCAATCGGGTTTCGTCCGCTAGTGCCTGAAAAATCGCTTCTGCTTGGATGGCAATTACTTGCATACTTGCACTATATCGCAAGTGTTTATGTATAATCAAATAAGACCATTAAATATCTCGATATTGATTTACACGCTATCAAGAATATCGGGGCATCAGCATTTGTATCGTCCTGGCGTACACGTTCTGTCTGTTATATAGCCTAAAAATATCTGGACCTAGATCTTTTGTTTAGTATTAACGGGTTAATAGAGGCAGGGCATGAAATATAGAGTTAAAAAATACCGGAAATCATAAACCTTAGAAGGGCATTAAGGAAATGGGAAAATAACCCCAGACTATCTCTTCTTGACCTTAATGACAAAGGGTGAGGTCATCGCGCGCATCAGCGCACTGTAATTTAACTGGAAGCTGATCTCGGTACCTACGGGCAAACAACGACCGGATTCAACAATAAGATGGTCACTGCTCGCCCCAAGAATCT
>CAYXVC010000242.1:0-2405 GCA_964468225.1 uncultured Gammaproteobacteria bacterium | reverse complement strand
GCAGCCCCTTTTCCACTGCCTACACTGCTACCAGCAATGCCGCCGACGGCAGCACCTGCTGCAGTACCAATCGGTGTTTTTGTTCCTTCAATTACAACCATTGTGACCGCTTCGATTGTGCCATATTGAACAGTTTGGACTTGTCGCGTATCTTCACGGGAATAGACATCACCTTGTAAATTACTTGCACAGCCAGTAAATGCAATAGGTGAGGATATAAGGGTTAAAAGTAGTAACTGTTTTTTGTTCATAATATATCTCCATTGAGGTTATATGACTTTTTGACAGATTAAAAACCATTTTTATCCGAGTGGAAAAACAATTTTGCCATTATAAAGAGTTTGATGAACCTCATGATTAAATAACCAGCCTGCAAAAGGACTATTTTTGCCTGAGCTCACAAACTGTTGTGGTTGACATTCATTGTGTGCATTGGGATCGATAATGCAGATATCAGCTTTACTTCCGATAGTTAAGTGACCTGTATCGAGCTTGAGTATTTGAGCAGGATTGATCGTTAAATTAGCAATGGCTTGTTTGAGCGTTATTTCACCATCATCCACTAATTTCATCGTGAGCGGCAACAATGTCTCTAACCCAGAAATCCCTGGTTTTGTTTGTGCAAAAGGACCTTGTTTGGCATCGCTATCTAAGGGTTGGTGGTTTGAGCAGATCGCACTAATCACGCCATCTCGTAAACCTTGTTGAAGATGGTCGCGATCACGAATGCTACGAAGTGGAGGGATAACGTGGCTGAGACTATCGTAATTGCCAATATCATGTTCACTCAAATGTAAATGGTGAGCGCTAACATCGGCAGTGACTTTTAAACCACGCTGTTGAGCATCTTTAATCATATCAACGGCTTTTGCTGTTGATAGATTGTGGAAGTGTGCATTTACACCTGTTTGTTCTATAAGCAGAAGGTCACGTGAAACGGCAATGGTTTCAGCTGCTTCTGGAATGCCACCAAGCCCCAGACGGGTGCTGACTGTGCCTTCGTGAATACAACCTTGTGATTGTAGCCAAGGATCAACGGCATTAATAAATAAAGTAAAATCCAAGGTGGCGGCATATTCCATTGCACGGCGCAGTACCAAGCTATTAGTAATAGCCGTGAGACCATTGCTGACTCCAATGCAACCCGCTTCTTTTAAGGCCATCATTTCACTGAGCAATTCGCCTTCTAGTTTTTGAGTGAGTGCTCCAATGGTGTAGACCATGGTGCGTCCCGCTTTTTTGGCACGATCTTCAATGAGTTCGACGACCGCGGGTGAATCAATAATAGGATCGCTATTAGGAGGAACACAGAGTGATGTAACTCCGCCTTTTGCGGCAGCACGTGTTTCACTATCAATGGTGGCAGTATGTTCTTGGCTGGGTTCTCTGAGCCGGGCATAGAGATCGACCAAGCCCGGACAAACTATCATGCCACTAGCATCAATGGTCTGATCGGCTAAAAAATCAGCGTAATGCTCGGAGATGGCAACGATTTTTTCATCTTCAATAAAAATATCAAGAAGCGAGTCAAGATTACTTGCTGGGTCAATAATTCGGCCATTTTTGATTTGAATTTTCATGATAGGGCCTCTTCAGCTTGTGAGCCCAAAACCATTGACATTACGGCCATGCGAATAGCGATACCATGTGTAACTTGTTCGAGAATAACGGATTGTGGACCGTCAGCGACTGTTGATGCAATCTCTACACCACGGTTAATGGGACCGGGGTGCATAACAATTGCATCGGGTTTTGCGAGTTTTAGTTTGTCATCAGTCAGCCCAAAGCACTGAAAATATTCACGTGAACTGGGCAGAAGTGCTCCTTGCATTCTCTCATTTTGCAGGCGAAGTGTAATAATGACATCAACATCACGTAAACCTTCATTAATATCATGAAATACCTGGACCCCTAGAGTTTTGCAGTCAGAAGGGAGCAATGTCTTAGGACCAATTATCCTAATTTCTGCTACACCCAAAATTGATAAAGCTTGAATTTGCGAGCGGGCGACACGTGAATGCAAGATGTCTCCGATAATGGCCACTCGAAGATCAGGGAAATGCTGTTTGTGACGACGAATGGTAAACATGTCGAGCATAGCTTGGGTGGGATGTGCGTGACATCCATCACCGGCATTGATTACGCTGACATGTGGAGAAACATGTTCGGCAATAAATTCTGCTGCACCACTTTGATTGTGGCGTACTACAAACATATCAGTGTGCATTGCTTCAAGGTTGTGAAGTGTATCAAGCAGACTTTCACCTTTTGATGTGGCAGAGGTGCTGATATTGAGGTTCATTACATCGGCGGATAGGCGCTTGGCAGCCAGCTCAAAGGTTGTACGAGTACGCGTGCTGTTTTCGAAAAACAGGTTTGCACAAGTCTTTCCGGACAGCAGGGGA
>CAYXVC010000241.1:0-2460 GCA_964468225.1 uncultured Gammaproteobacteria bacterium | reverse complement strand
TCGCACGGAAGAATTTATGTCTCTAGGGCCATTAATGGTGGGAATTTCGGGGTTGGAGTTAACCTCGGTTGAAAAGGATATATTGCTTCATCCGTTGATTGGGGGAGTAATTTTATTCAGCCGAAATTATGCTTCGATCAACCAATTAAAAGTATTAACTAAAAATATTCACCAGCTGCGTGAACCCCACCTGTTAATTGCAGTTGATCAGGAAGGAGGGCGCGTACAGCGCTTTAAGGAGGGGTTCACCCGATTACCTCCTGTACGTTGTTTGGGTGAACTGTACGACTTGGATGCAAAACGTGCCAAACGGCTAGCAAACACGATGGGCTGGTTGATGGCCGCTGAGCTACGTAGTGTGGGCGTGGATTTGAGTTTTGCGCCGATTCTGGATCTGGACAACGGATTGAGTCAGGTCATTGGCGATCGTGCTTTTCATTCAAATGCTGCAGTGGTATCAAATCTGACTCATGCTTATATGGGCGGTATGCAAAAAGCAGGGATGGCGGCCACAGGAAAACATTTCCCAGGACACGGCTCGGTGGTAAATGACACTCATACATCTGTTGCAGTGGATGAACGTGGCTATGAAGATATTGCCCAAAAAGATATGGTCGCTTTTGAACGCATGATTCATTATGGTATGGCGGCTGTGATGGCAGCACATGTAATTTATCCGCAAATTGATTCTAAACCAGCTGGCTTTTCATCGATCTGGTTACAAAAAATATTACGTCAGAATCTGAATTTTCAAGGTGTTATTTTCAGTGATGATTTAGGCATGGAGGGAGCAGGGCATGCAGGATCAATTCAGGACCGTGCTTCGAGCGCGATTGAAGCAGGCTGTGATATGGTTCTGGTGTGTAATACGCTAGATGTGATTCCGGACTTACTGGATCACTTGCCCGACTATAATGACCCGGCCTCCCACCTGCGATTAGCACGTTTGCACGGGCGAAAAGCTCTGGATCACGATCAACTGCACAGCAGTGCTCTGTGGAAACAAGCGGTTACCGCAGTCTCTAAGCTTATTTAACAGCTTTGTTCATCTGATGCAGCGCTCGATTATCCACGGCTAATGCCGCTTCATGCATAGCTTCCGATAGTGTTGGATGCGCATGGATTGTGTGAATAAGATCCTCCGCACTGGCAGAAAATTCCATTGCTAATGTAGCTTCGGCAATCAACTCTGATGCATTGGGACCCAAAATGTGAACACCCAGAATGCGGTCTGTATCTGCATTGGTAATAATTTTAACCAGCCCATTCGCCTCGTCCATTGCACGCGCCCTTCCGTTGGCAGAAAATGGAAAGGTTCCAATTTTAATTCTCTCTTCAGATGAGCGTAGCGCCTGTTCCGTGCGTCCCACCCAGGCCATTTCAGGTTGGGTATAAATTATTGAGGGGATGATGTCGTAATTAACATGCCCATCAAACCCTGCGATTGTTTGTGCAACAGCCACACCTTCTTCAGAGCCTTTATGTGCCAACATCGGGCCGCGCACCACATCGCCAATGGCATAAACGCCGGGAAGGTTGGTTTCACAACGTTCATTAACGTGAATAAATCCGCCTTCATTCACCAACAACCCCGATTCTGATGCATAGATATTTTCACTATTGGGCCGACGGCCAACCGCAACGACAAGTTTATCTACTTTAAGTGTTGATTCACCATTCGTATCACGATAGGTGATTGTGACTGTTTTCGCGTGTACTTTGGTGGCGGTCACGCAAGCGCCCAAACGAATATCCAGACCCTGATTTTTATAGTGTTTAAGCGCCATGCGGCTGATCTGTTCATCCGCAATGGATAAAAAGCTATCCTGAGCTTCCAATACAATCACTTCAGCGCCGAGCCGTCGCCAGATACTGCCGACTTCAAGGCCAATAGCGCCTGCACCAATAATACCCAGTCGTTTAGGTACGGTCTGAAAAGCCAGAGCGCCTGTGGAGTCCACAATTTTTTCATCATCTTGCTCTGCGGCTGCAATTTTTACGGGGCGTGAACCGGGTGCGAGAATAATGTGCTTCGCACTGATCGTTGTTTTTTTACCTTTTTCTGACGGTGTGATTTCAATATTTTTATTGGCTAATAGTCGCCCATGACCACTGATTTTTTTTATCTTATTAGCTTTGAAAAGGGCAGAGATACCACTGGTCAGTTCATTGACAATTTTCTTCTTTCGTTTTTGCATGGTCGAAATATCAATGGAGACATTTTCTGCATGAATGCCGTGGTTAGCATATTGATTTAACAGTTGATCATAATGCTCTGAGGATTCCAGCAAAGCTTTTGATGGAATACAACCAACATTGAGGCAGGTGCCACCGAGGCTGGATTTTCCATCTTCATTGAGCCAGTTATCGATACAAACGGTATTCAAACCGAGTTGAGCGCAGCGAATGGCGGCCACGTAACCGGCGGGGCCCGCGCCAATGACAATAACATCGTAAGAT
>CAYXVC010000240.1:0-2473 GCA_964468225.1 uncultured Gammaproteobacteria bacterium | reverse complement strand
TCGACCCATTTCAAAGTTGACTATATTCAAATTATCTGCCATTATAGCGGTGGTTAATTTCAATTCCTACGACAGACACTTTAATGACAACAGCCATCACCAAACCTATCACTCTTTCTGGCCGTTATTTTTCAAAAAAAGAAATCGCCTACATCCAGCAAACAGTAAAAATATTCTCCAACTTGAGCCAGACTGAACTCGCAGAAACAATCTGCGAACATTTACATTGGGTTACGGCAAAAAAACGCAATAAAATCAATGCCTGTTTAAGTGCCTTAGCTAAGTTAGAAAAACGGGGATATATTGCCTTACCCGCCAAACGTACCCAGAAGGTACGTGAAACCAAAGCGGTTGAATGGACCTCTCAATCTGCACCTGGAACGGTCATTGAATGCGAGCTTAGCGACTTGGGTAACATACAACTTGAAGTGGTCACCGATAAAGCGGATGCCACGCTCTGGAACGAGTTAGTGGATCGGCATCATTACTTGGGTTATCGCCACCCGATTGGTGCCGCATTAAAATACTTTATTGTTGCCAATAACCCTTCGCGGCAAATCTTGGGCTGTTTGCAATTTTCTTCTTCTGTCTGGCATTTGGCTGATCGTGACGAATGGATTGGCTGGCAGACTAAAGACCGAGAACAGCGGCTTAACCTGGTTATCAACAACACCCGATTTTTGATTTTACCCTGGGTTAAAGTCAATAATTTAGCGAGCCATGCTTTATCAATCGTGACACGTCAAATCTGTAATGACTGGGAAAAATTCCACGCTTACCGCCCCGTGTTAATTGAAACCTTTGTCGACAGCACGCAGTTTCAGGGTACCTGCTATAAAGCAGCCAATTGGTCTCATATTGGCGAAACCAGCGGAAAGGACTGGAAAAAGGAGAACAACAACCTAGACGGAACCATTAAACATCTGTATGTTTTTCCACTGAACCCAAATTTCAGAGCCATTTTGAAAAACGAGCCCGTAAGCCATAATAAATCAGTGATTGATCAAGACTTTCTGAGCTTATGGGGACACGTTGTTAATATCATCGCTGAAGTCTCTACTAGCTATGATGCCAAGTGGCAGAAACGCAAACGTGTGATTGATTCCCTATTATTGGTTTTCCTTATTTTTCGGCTGGTTTTTTCAAAAAACACCCAGAGCTATGGAACAACCATTACTGAGTTCTGGCAAAACTGTCACAAAATGCAGTTTCCATTACCCCAAAAGAAAGCCATTTCAGCCTCATCCTTCAGCGATGCGCGTAAAAAGCTGGATGAGTCTATTTTTATTGAGCTGAACCGGCGCATTATCCGTGCTTGTCCTGAAAAATCATCAAATCTCTGGCTTGGCCATCGCTTATTTGGAGTCGATGGCAGCAAAGTAACTCTGCCACGCGAATTAATCAAAGCAGGGTATGCAACGCCACAAAAAAATAGCCATTATCCACAAGGTTTGTTGAGTTGTTGCTATCAACTTAAATCGAAAATACCTTATGATTTTGATCTAGTCAATCATGGTAATGAGCGTAAGTGCGCCCTGGCTCACCTGCAAGCGCTACAGCCTGATGATGTTTGCGTCTATGACCGAGGTTATTATTCTTACGCGTTACTATCACAACACCTTCAAGCTCAAGTTCACCCTGTGTTTCGAATGAAAAGAGGCGCAGGAAAAGATATTGATGCGTTTATCGACAGTGACAAAACAGACGAAGTGATTACCTTGATGCCAACAAAAGCAAGGCAAAAAGAAATAAAAAAAGAATTTCCTCAAATGGCATTTGTACCGCTAGAAATTCGCCTCATCAAATATGTTATTAATGGTCAGAGCTACTGTATTGGCACCACACTCATGGATAAGCAATATACTATTGAGGTGCTTAAAGATGTTTATCATGCACGCTGGGGCATAGAAGAACTGTATAAAGTCAGCAAAAAGCTTATTGAAGTCGATGATTTCCACGGACGCAGTGAGCGCACGGTTAAACAGGAATTATTCGCACATTTTGTACTGATCACCATGAGTCGGTTATGCGCAAGCGCATCAGAACATTTATTAGCTAGCTTGCTCAACATTCATACCGGTGAAAATGAAGAATCAGAGTCTGAGACAGAATCGGCACAAACCATTCAGGTAAACTTTAAGAATACATTAACGACTGTATCGAGACATCTTGAGGAGATTTTGTATGCTCCCAGTATTTACATTAATCAGGTGATGACGGATATGGTGAGATCAATCTCACGATATTATCATAAGAAAAGAAATGGGCGTCATTATCCAAGGGTGTCGAAACAACCCAGGGAGAAATGGAATTCGCGAAGGAGTGCTGCTTGATGTTTTAATATTGTTTTTTGAGCCTAGGGGTTGTTGTATCTATACTCTTAACCGAATATAACCATTCCTTAAGCGAATGACATTGTTTCGCTCACTGGAACGCCGTTTAAGCAGTGCCAAACTGGGTCGTTTTAAAATGC
>CAYXVC010000239.1:0-2475 GCA_964468225.1 uncultured Gammaproteobacteria bacterium | reverse complement strand
TTACTCGGAGGACTGAAATTGAGAATGATTATGGGATTGGTCGCAATGCACTGATACAGGAGCACGTAATGAAAATTTCATTGCCTAGTAGTTGTTGAAGGAAAAAAAAGGGGACAGATATATTTTGGCATGTTGTCTTACGAAATTAAATCTGTCCCTTTTTGTCCGATTCGTTATCGTTACTTCTTTACCACAGCCACCTTTACATGGAATCGTAAAAAATTGAATTCTATTTTTTTCTCATGCGAATACTCTATTTTGGTTCGTGTTCTTTAAATTCCTTGTATGAATCCCAAGCCAGATAACCGATAACAAACGCAAGAAACAATGCTGCGATGATTGCAATAATTTCATTAAACATTTTCTAATTCCTTAATTAATCGTTTGATCAAACGATACTGATAAATAACAAAACCACCTGAGAAGAAACCGATAGCAAGCGCAACAACCAGCAAAATACTATTTGTAACGGTATAGTTTGATACTATCCAGCCAATTAGCGTCATCAATGTAGCAATCGCTGCAAAAAATATTTTTTCATGAAAGGCAATATTCGCTTTGATGCTTTCAGTTTCTGACATGATGAAATATTCCCGTTGTAAGTAAGTGTCTTATATTGTATAGGCACATGTGCCTATTATCAACCTATTTCAGTCTGATGAACGTCGCTCAGCAATGCAATCACCCAGTCAGGACAGGCGCGAGCACTGGGTTTCTCAGGATCAGCCAGCCAGGAGCGCACGGCGCGTTCACTGACAGGTCGCTGCGTAACCTCCGAGAGTCGCTGTGCAGTTTCTTTCTGCGTCAGCCCCAGCTCAGTAATCAGTGTTTTCAATGTGTCACGATGACTCATGACTCCTGACCCCACGCGCTCATCACCAGTTGCCGTTTATCATCACCACAGAACTGCAAATAGATTTCAGTTGTCTCGGTTGAGGCATGCCCCATCAGATTTTTTAATTCAGTCAACGGCATTCCCGCCTGTGCCATTGCGATACCGAAGCCATGCCGGAACCCCTTGGGTGTGGCTTGCGATCCTGCAACACCTGCACGATCCAGTACCCGTTTGATCATGCGCCAGGCTGTAGTGCGACTCATCGGAAACAGCTCAAACGGCACTGCATTGCGTTGTTTTAAATGGCGTTGCAAATCAAATACCAGTTCGATTTCATCAACCAGGCGATCCGGCACATCCACCCGCCGGTACTCCGGTGGTTTTGGATTGCCGTTGCGATCAACTTTGCGTTTTTTGATGGTCTGAAACACCAGAACCCGATCATCCAGCAAGACTTGATCCGAGCGCAAGGCTAACGCTTCGGATATGCGGCAGCCACTATAATGCAGAAGATGACAGAACACGCGATGCTCACGCACTTCATCGGCTGATGCGGTTAAAAAGCGGTCACGTTCTTGTTTGTTCAGATACAGCCGTCCACCCTGATGATCATACAAGGTCATTTCGGCTTTAAAAGTGGCCATTATTGTTAATTTTTTTCCTGTTTGAAACAAAACTACAAGGGTTGTTTCATTGTCGCAGAAAAAAAAGCCGTTGTCAGTTGTCACGCACAGTCAAACCTTGATCATTCAATGTTTTGTGCGTCAATGGTGAAACACTATTGACCATAGCGTTTCTTTTACCTCCAGAACAGATCATCACGCATTTCACCCACTCTATTGCAGGCAAAGGAATAAAAGGAAAAATCAGTCAGCAACCACTTTACGAATGGTTCATCATCCTTCGGCATAAAAACAGCAAATGTCTCAGGGTAAAAACCTGTCATTCAAGACTGAGCATTCTGCTCTTTAGTTGACCATCCTCCATCCAGGAATCTTAAAATTTAGCGCCACCCTGAATGGAGCAGCTCTCACTGTTGTAGTCCCGCATTCAATCAGCAGGCTCTCCAACCCTGACACTCTTGAATTTTTCATAAAAGTCAATTGGTTGCAATTCAATTTTTGACCCATCAAATCAGACATCTGGACTTAGCGATTTTTTGAGCCTGTTTAATCAATTTTTTCATCATTGAATTTTATCCAACAAAGGTACCAATGTGCTGTAGAAATTTTCTGAAATTGGCCGTTAGCGGCTATTTACCCAACGTCTTTTGATGCTCCCATTTTTATATTTTAACAGATCAATACACTCTCATTTACCATCATAAAAAATGTATTAGATAACATCATAACCAGAACAAAGTGACAGGGATTTAGTCCGTTATTTTAAATACTGTGCAACAGACTTGATCATTTTGGTAGTTGATTATAGTGTGTTTTAATTACAAACAAACAGTAAAGCTGCATTTCTAGTTTGTAAAATACTCCCACTAAATCACGCTCGTATAATGCGTTAACTTTCCATACTACTTTCAACAACAGCACAGGTCATCGCTTTGTCTCTCGCTATTCGTCATTACATGGTTTACTTAGGAACGTGCACGAAATAACTTGAACAAAAAGGCAATAAAAGCAGTCTAG
>CAYXVC010000238.1:0-2491 GCA_964468225.1 uncultured Gammaproteobacteria bacterium | reverse complement strand
CTAAAAAACGGGATTATAATCCCGTTTAATGAAAGATCCAATGAGAGCTGTATTGGCCCGAGCGGTCATTAAAATACTTAAACCACTGGTAAGGGTGCTTATGCGTCACGAAGTATCACATGGTGAATTCGCCGAAATTGCCAAACGCGCTTATATTGATGTCGCGTATGAGCATTTTTCAATTTCCGGTCGCAAGACAACCTATTCGCGAGTAGCCGTTTTAACGGGCTTGAACCGCAAAGAAGTCGTTCGTCTGACGCAGCAGGAAGTGGGTGATATTCAGGCAAAAAAAGGCACAACAAATCGAGCCATGCGTGTGGTCACCGGCTGGTTAAATGACGCAGAGTTTCTGGATGAAAACAGTCATCCAAAGGTACTGCCATTAAAAGGCGCTGGAGCCAGTTTTGAAACATTGGTGGCTCGTTATAGTGGTGATATTACTGCCCGGGCAGTACTTGATGAAATGAAGCGGGTCGGGGTGGCATCATTGGTCAATGAGCAGAGCGTGACATTGCTTAACGATGGTTATATCCCTCGCAATAGCGAGCCCGATCAAATCAATGTGTTGTCTATTTGTGTTGCCGATTTGCTGGAAACCGCAGTGTATAATCTGGAGTCAGATGATCCCCGATTCCAGCGTCAAATTATCCATAGAGACGTTCCCGAGAGCATCGTCAGGGAATTCAAAGCCCACTCTGCACAAAAGTCAGCCGAACTGTTGCATGAATTAAATCAGTGGATGAACCATAAAACCGAAGTAGAAGAAAAACAATCCGAGCCATCAGTTCGTCGGGTGGGTGTTGGTATTTATTATTTTGAAGATATTAATTCAGAGTGAGGAAGTTAAAATGAGTGACTTTTATAATAAAAAACGTGCAGGGCTTTTCAAATCCTGTTTACTGGCATTGGCCGTATTGATTCAGGTCGGGTGTGGTGGTGGAGGTGATGACGGCGGAGGAGGCGGATGTGCCGATGCAGCGAATTGTCCGGGTGAAACGATTGGTACAGGTATTCGTGGTACTGCAGCAACTGGTGCGGCCATTGCGAATGCGACCATTACAGTAAAATCAAAAACTGGCGCAAT
Organism: uncultured Gammaproteobacteria bacterium; assembly: GCA_964468225.1. GTDB lineage: Bacteria > Pseudomonadota > Gammaproteobacteria > JAADGQ01 > JAADGQ01 > S141-38. The sequence continues at coordinate 1,407 of CAYXVC010000238.1, read as the reverse complement.
TAAAACTGCCACCTCGGATGCCGGTGGAAAATTTGAAATCAAAGAACTAGCGGATGATGGCCCTTATCTGCTGCGTACTGATAAGGGGAGTGGTGAATTTCTCTATAGTGTTGCACACAAAAAAGAAAGTGACATGATCAATCGCAACATACATCCCTACACGGATCTGATTATACGCAACTGGTTTGAAACCCAGGGGCTGAATATCGATTCGGAGTTTGCAGGGGATGGCGCGATTGCAAATATGCCTACTGAACAGGCTGTCAATGCCATTAAGGATGAAGTGCACAATATTGTTGTGCAGGTGCTAAGCAGCAATGGTGCAACGGGTGTTGATCTGCTATCCACGCCTTTCGAAGCGAACAGTACTGGTTTTGATGCTTTTCTCGATAATGCACCTGTGGTCATCAACAATAACCAGATTATCGTGGTTATCAATGATCCGGTCACCAATATTCAGAACATCGTTATTAACAACGTTAATCTGAATACGGATTTAACATCAGAAGCGGATGCCGCGCCGACTACTCCGACAAATGTCCGTGCCTTGCAGGCAAGCACCAGTGAAATGCTGGTTGTCTGGGAAGCATCAACAGACGATAAAGGGATTGCAGGTTATAACGTCTATCGAAACGGAGAGCTGGCGGGTACGACACCTTATCCTGTGTTCAGTGATAAAGGGGTTTCGGCAGGTACGAATTACAGTTATGAAGTTGAAGCCGTTGATGGCCGAAACCAGACTTCTGTCAAATCAGCACTCACAACTGATGTTGTTTTGGGTAAGGATGATGAAACACCACCACCCGCACCGACTGATCTTTTAACGAAGGTGGGTGGCAACTTAATTACCTTGGGTTGGACTGCATCTGAGATTAATGATGTAGCCAGATTTCAGGTGTTTCGTGGAGCGAGTGGCAGTGCAACAACACTGGTTGCTACATTGACAACAACAGCTTATACCGATATCAATCTGGAAAGTGCAACGGAGTATTGTTATCGCGTTAAGGCTGTGGATGCTTCAAATAACGAGTCTGGATTTAGTGGTGAAACCTGTAGGACAACTGGTGGCGCCAGCGCTGGCCCAACCACACTGGAGTTTTCGGCTGCAACGTATCAAGTCAGTGAAAATACACCAAGCATCACGATCACCGTCAATAGAAGCGGTGATATTTCACAGGCAGTGAGTGTGGATTATAGCGTTGCAAATGGAACGGCTGTGGATGGTGAAGACTTCGCAGCGATCCCTGAAACAACGCTCAATTGGGCCGCGAATGACAGTGCTGCAAAAACATTTGCTGTGCAGATCACATCGGACAGTGCGACAGAAGGTGATGAAACCGTAAGTCTGGCACTTTCCAATCCCTCTGAAAATGTGACACTTGGAGCCAATGCAACCGCGATATTAAC
>CAYXVC010000237.1:0-2494 GCA_964468225.1 uncultured Gammaproteobacteria bacterium | reverse complement strand
TTTCAAACTATCCAGACTATCCTTCATTTCAGCCTGATGTCCACCGAAATTAAATTGCAATCCGGGATACTGGCTTTTCAGTTCTGGCAATAAATTTTCTTTCAAATCATTCAGCACTTCCCCGGCCTTGCTTTGTGGAGTTGCATTGGCAGTGATTTGAATAATTCGACGACCATTCTGGCGACTGATTTCTGTATAGGCATGTCCGCGTTCAATATTGACCACATCACGCAACGGCACGGCATTGCCTTGCTTTGTTATCAACATAAGCTCATTGATGTCACGCTCTGAAAGTCGCTCTGTTTCAGGCAGGCGAACCATCACTTTGATTTCATTTCGCCCCCGTTGCTGCCTCACTACTTCAGAGCCGTAAAATGCAGCTCTGACCTGTCTGGCCACTTCTTGAGCGGTAAAGCCCAGGCTGCGCCCTTCGGGTCGTAAGCTAAAGTCCAGTTGTTGTTTGCCCTGTGAAAAGCCATCGTCCACATCTTTAACCGATGAATACCCTTTCAAAGCATCAGCAACCTGTTCACTCACTTGTTCCAGCACCTCCATATTACGATGGCTCGCTTCAATCGTAATTGTAGGCCCTGATCCTGGCCCACCAAAATCAGAGTGAAAACGCAATGATTCCACGCCAGAAATATCACCAGCCAACTCACGCCAGCGTTCGGTAAATTCTCCGGTACTCATGATGTTTTTGCGTATATCAGGGTCAGACATGTAGACTCTAATTATCGCTCTATGGCTTCCACCCTGCCCCATTTCAGCAAGCATTCCTTTTATCAGTTCATCACCCCGCGGCAGTTCAGCCGCAACATCACGTGCACTTTTCAACAGTTGTTCGACTGCATCGCTCGTTTTATCGACTGAAGTGCCATAAGGCAGAGTCAAACTTGCCACAGCAAAGTCAGACTCTGTTTTAGGAAACATCTCCATACCCATGCGTCCGCTCATGGCATACGAAAGTGTTAGCAGCAAGATAGAAAAAGCGATGACTACTGTGAAATATCGGTGGTACAGAGCAAAATCAAGAAACGCTCCAAAACGATATTTAACCCAATGCGCAAAAGCCAGACTGAAAGCTTGCTGTTTTTGATGAAACCATAATCCCATCCCGTGGCGCTTTTTATCTTTTATTCGCGCCAAATGTGCTGGCAAAACAAACAAGCTTTCCAGCAATGAAATAATAAACACAGTAACCACTACCACAGGAATCACCTGAAATATTTTCCCCATCATACCGGGCACAAAATAGAGCGGCATAAAAGTCGCAATATTGGTCAGAATGCTGAACGAGATTGGCATCGCCATCTCTCGCGCACCCCGGATAGCTGCTTGAAGGGGCGGCATTCCTTTCAGGCGATAATGGTAGACATTTTCGCCCACGATAATGGCATCATCCACCACAATTCCTAGCGCAACAATAAAAGCAAACAGTGAAATCATATTGAGCGAAACGCCCAATGAGGGAAGCACCAGAAATGCACCAAGAAATGAGATGGGAATGCCCATCATCACCCAGAATGCGAGCCGTATTTCAAGAAAGAGTGCCAGAAAAATCAGCACTAAAATCAGCCCAAGCGCACTATTTCGCAACAACAGATCAACACGTTGCTGATAAACAACAGAGCGATCATAAATCACATCCGCCGCAATTCCGGAAGGCAGTGTCGGTCGAATTTGATCCAGATGCTGATAGACCAGATCGGAAATCCGGATCGGCGTTTCATTGCCAACACGGTAAACATTCACCATCATGGCCGCTTGGCCGTTGTAGCTGGCCTGATAATCGGTATCAGCGTAGTGATCATGTATTTGGGCAATTTGCCCCAGTAAGACTTCACCGCCCTCTGCTGTCATGATCACGGGCAGCTCGGCAAACTGCTGTCCAAAATTACGCCGCTCTTTCATACGAACCAGTATTTCACCATTCAATGCTTTAATGCTGCCACTCGGCAGATCAACGGAAGCGTTTTGCAGGCGACGCGCCACTTCATCCAGCGTCAGTTGATAACGGCGTAAATTTTCCTGAGATATCTCAATACTGATCTCCAATGGTCGCACACCCGACAGATCAACTTGAGTGATTTCCGAATCACTTAACAAATGATCACGCAGTTGTTCGGAAAGTTCGTGCAATGAATGTTCGCTGGTATCGCCATAAAGTGCCACAGAGACAACGCGTTTCTTATTCGTCAAAATAGAGACTTGTGGATTTTCAATATCCAGAGGGAATGTTCTGATGCGATCTACTTTGCTCTGAATATCTTGCGCGAGTTTTTTTAAATCCGTGCCGACCAACGCTTCAACAGTCACCGTTCCAACGCTTTCATTGGCAGAGGAGTTTATCTTTTTGATGCCATCAATCCCGACAACGGCTTCTTCAATCGCCAGAATAATTCCTTGCTCAACTTCCTCAGGGCTCGCGCCCGGATAAGCGACATTGATCCGCACCTGATCGGCCTCAAATTCAGGAAAAACTTCCTGTTTC
>CAYXVC010000236.1:0-2498 GCA_964468225.1 uncultured Gammaproteobacteria bacterium | reverse complement strand
CCACTGTTTATCTCTACCAGACAAAGACTTTTGATACTGTTGGCAATGCGCTTCATCACGGAATTTTTCAGGCAGTATCCATTGGCACCACCAGCGGATTTACCACCACAGACTATTACAACTGGCCGGGTTTTTTGCCGGTGTTGTTATTGTTTACCAGCTTTATCGGTGGTTGTGCAGGTTCCACCGGTGGCGGACTCAAGGTGGTTCGATTTTTATTGTTGGTCAAGCAGGGGCTGCGGGAAATCTTTCGGCTGATTCATCCCAATGCACAGATTCCGGTTAAAATTGGCAACAAGCCGTTATCCGAACGAGTCATTAATGCAGTGTGGGGGTTTTTTGCACTGTACATTGCATCGTTTGCGGTGATGATGTTACTGATAATGATGACCGGGCTGGATCAGATCACGGCCTTCTCCGCTGTGGCAGCCTCCATGAATAACCTTGGCCCCGGTTTGGGTGATGTGGGCGCACACTATGGTGATATCAACGCCGCAGCAAAATGGATTTTGTGTTTCGCCATGTTGCTGGGGCGTCTGGAAATTTTCACTTTACTGGTATTGTTGACACCGGCCTTTTGGCGTAAATAACGTAGAGTCTGTAAAGAAATAACTTGAACATTTTTGCTTGCCTATCTCTTCTGTCTTCGGCGTTGCGGAAAAGGTGACATGTAACGAGTATGCGCCCATTCTATACCCAAACAAACGCCGCAGTAGGTCGATCCGCTTTACCCTCCTTGATATATTTTTATTTCTTCATAGCTTCGATAATAGCATTAGGATTATGCTTAACAACTTTCAGTAAAACTCGCGCAGGCCCTCCAGGAGAACGAAGCCTTTATTCCCAGTGACGCAAGGTACCAAGAGAAATTCCAAAAGCAGCACAAATTTTTTGTTGAGTCATGCCTGAGCACTCTCGGATTGATTTTACATCTATAACCTCAGGTTGATGCTCAACTGTTTTTGTTAATTTGCCTTTTGCATGCTTAACAGCATCTGTAGGACCAGCAGATATTTCAGTGAATGCCTTGCCCATTTTTATGCCTCCAATAACTAACCAATTCTTTCACTGCTTTCGATAAAACATTCCTTTCTTCAGCAGAGATATTTGCTTTTTCATTTTTGCCAAAAGCTGCCAACAAATAAAGTGGCATCATGTCATTGTGAAAATAGTAAATTACCCTCACACCACCACTTTTTTCTTTATTTCCTCTTGCCCACCTGAGTTTTCTAATGCCACCAGTACCCTGAATTAAATCTCCTGAACCAGGAACAATAATGGCATCAGTTGCATGCCATGCTAAATGTGTTGCACCAGAAAAAATGGAGATGTATCAATGAGACATCTCTCTGAATTAGTTTCACCTATCTCTCTTTCAACTTCCGCTCTCAACGAGTACAGCATTGAATCAATAGCCGTTGTTTGCTGAGCTCCTGATATAGACTTGGCCTGATTTATCGCCGTAGCCATCTGGGATGGCAATGTATATAGATCATTTGTAGATGGAACATAGAAGGTGTTTTTAGAAGCAAAATTAGGATTAGAAGCCGAAACCCTTTTAGCAACTCGAGAAGCCTTACCTAAATCGGGTAGCATATAAGGTAAGATCAGGTCTTTTACTGTTGTTGTATTGTTTTGAAAAAATAGCTCATCATAAAAATATGACAAATTACCTTGTGGACAAGTATCAACGGCTAAGCAACTATCCGTCTCATAGGATAAATTAAAGCTCAAGCTGGTTTTTCCTATTCCTCCCCGAAGGTTGCAGACTGTGTACTTAGAAAAGCCAGGTAACGCTAGCGGTGCAGAATTCGAGTTTGCAATCTCGTATTGCCTATCAATTATCGTGCTAATAGTAGATGCCATGGTTATCTCCCTTATATTCCAAAAGAGTGCACCACGAAAGCCGAAGTATCAATGAAATGGAAAACTAATGCCAATATTCGTCCATAAACGAACGAAATGCCTAACAGTTAATGGACCTCAATCAGGAGGGTAACCTCGCTCCAAAACCCAACAAATTATTTGCCGAAGATTCTCGATTTCGTCAAATACTCTAACAAGCCGACTAAATAATCAATGACTTATCACACAAGGTCTTTTTCAGTGTGAATTTGTTTATTTTTTTGTACGTCCTCCTTTTTGTGATTTCTGGACATTCATTGTACTCAACAGGATGAGCAGGCTTTCTGAGAAATTCTGTCTTACGGAATATTGGAGTGTGACCGGGATGTTGAATGCAGAAATACCCAAAAGCGGAAAAATATTCCGTTTGCAATTGTGGATCACAAGAAATGCTGTATGACATTTCAGCATCGAAGAATCAGGGCTACGGTGATGCTAATTGTATAAGTTATTCAATTTCCATTCTTTGCTGATCTATTCCTGCGGGATACGATAGGCATCCATTTCCACTTCACGCAAGGTTTGTCCAAACATCACGATGCGTCCCTGATAACGCTCGGCACCATCGCTGGTGAATTCAAAAAAATACAAAC
>CAYXVC010000235.1:0-2511 GCA_964468225.1 uncultured Gammaproteobacteria bacterium | reverse complement strand
AATTCAGCCCGAGCAGCCGAACGTAACAGTATGTTTGATGGCGGCAGCACTGAAGCAATTGAAAACTGGAATAAAATCACAGAGTTAGCCCCAAAAATACTCGCTAGCGAAGCAAAAGATATTGAAATTGCCTGCTGGTATACCGAAGCCTTAATAAGGAAAGCAGGATTTCAGGGGCTACGTGATGGCTTTAGCCTCATCAGACAGTTAATTGAGCAGTACTGGGATGACGGTCTATACCCGGTTCCAGATGAGGATGGCGTTGAGACACGAGTCGGATCAATAGCGGGGCTTAATGGTGAGGGAACAGAAGGGGTTTTACTGGCCCCCATTCGTAGCACACACATTACCGATGACGTACAACCGGGTCCCTTCAGCCTCTGGCAATATAAGCAAGCCATTGATATAAAAAGAATATCAGACAGTGACCGTCGCGCTGAACAGGCATCCAAAATCGGTTTTAGTATGGATGATATCGAAAGAGCCGTTGAGCAATCCTCAACGACCTACTTTGTTGATCTTCGGGATGATGTGTGTGAGTCTATCACTGAATACCGCAATATTAACAACTTATTGAATTCACACTGTGGCAATCAGCACGCGCCACCTACCGGCAAGATTATTGAGCTTCTTGAAGAGACATTAAGTGCAATAAATCATATAGCCAAACATAAACTCCCCACTGAAATAGTCAGCAAAGAGTCAGAGTTATCACCTGAACAGACCCAACCAAATTCAGCGACTCCTGGAACCTCTTTAAACTCGCGTGATGAAGCCTTTAGGCAATTAGCGACTATTTCAGATTTTTTTCGTAGAACAGAACCCCATTCACCGATATCATACATTCTTGAAAAAGCGGTCAAATGGGGCGATATGTCACTGGATGAGCTGATGAATGAGTTGATTCCTGACACATCCTCTAGAACCACTTACAGCTCACTGACAGGGGTGCAGATAGATGATACATAATATCTAAAAATGAATTGATAAAAAACCAAATATGACTTAATCAACATACAATTTTTTAACTACAAACGAAAATAGAGACGGAGGAATATTCAATGGCCGACAGCATACATGACAAATTAAAACGGGTAAGGAAACCACGCGTTCATATCACCTATGATGTGGAGACAAACGGAGCAGTAACCGAGAAAGAGATCCCATTTGTGATGGGCGTCATGGGCGATTACTCCGGTGATAATACTGAAAACAAAAAACCACTTAAAGATAGAAAGTTTTCACAAATTGACCGTGATAACTTCAATGAAATAATGCAAAAGACAGCCCCTCAGATAGATATAAAAGTAGACAATACTTTGGAGGGTAATGGCAGCGAAATGTCTGTCTCTCTTGATTTCAAAGATATGGAAGATTTTGAGCCTCATAAAATAGTTGATCAAGTTGAACCATTAAAAAAACTCATGGAGACACGTAACAAATTACGAGACCTTTTGAGTAAAGCGGATCGTTCGGAAGAGCTCGAAAGCGTTCTGGAAGATATTCTAAGCAACACGGAAGCGGTGGCATCACTATCTGGCGAACTAGGTATTGATGACGATAATGAAAAAGGTGATAAATAATGAGTGAAAAACAACAAGAAGATATCCAGGAAGCAGCCGAAACGGCGGAAGTCAGTTTCCTGGAGCAGGCAATTGGGGCAACCAAACAGACCCCCCGGGATGAGACCGAAGAGCTACTAAAGACCCTAACTCAGGAGGCGATGAAAGGAACCGTCACATGGGATAAAAACCTGACTGTCACCATCAATTCAGCCATTGATGCCATTGACATAGCAATGTCAAAACAGCTATCCGCCGTCATGCAACATGAAAAATTTCAAAAACTGGAAGGTTCATGGCGTGGACTGCAGCATCTGGTTACAAACTCTGAAACCAGCTCCCAACTGAAAATTCGTGTCATGAATATCAGTAAAAAAGAGATAGCCCGAGATCTGGGGAAAGCTGTTGAATTTGATCAAAGTCAAACTTTCAAAAAGATTTATGAAAGCGAGTTTGGTATAGCTGGCGGTGAACCATATGCAGCCTTAATCGGTGATTATGAGTTCTCATCACACCCGGATGATGTCGACTTGCTCTCTGATATATCGAATATCGCAGCGGCAGGTTTCTGTCCATTTATTTCAGCAACAGCACCAGAAATGTTTGGCTTTGAATCTTTTACTGAACTATCAAAGCCTCGTGACCTGGAGAAAATTTTTGATTCTGCGGAGTATATAAAATGGCGTAGTTTCCGTGATAGCGATGACTCTCGCTTCGTTACACTGACGATGCCACGCGTTCTCGCACGCCTCCCCTATGGCCAGGACACAAAACCCATTGAGGCCTTCAATTTTGAGGAGGGCAGTATCGATAACGGTGGGCGACAACTTGAGCATGGGCATGATAACTATTGCTGGATGAATGCCGCATACGCTATGGGGACTACCCTTGCCCACTCATTTGCTGAATATGGCTGGTGTACAAGTATTCGTGGTGCAGAAGGTGGCGG
>CAYXVC010000234.1:0-2542 GCA_964468225.1 uncultured Gammaproteobacteria bacterium | reverse complement strand
AATCTTGAAAATATAAATACCTTAGACAGTGCCGGTGCATTCATTCTTTGGCAGGCATGGGGTGAACAACAACCAGGCCAACTTAAACTCCGCCAGGAACATCGGCGCCTTTTCGACCGTTGGCATCAACGTATGATTCCTGAAACAACATCAGAAGAGTGTAATCTGAGCTGTTCTTTTGGCAAACAACTTAAAAGCATACTAGCTGGTTTATTTAACCATACTCTTTCCTGGCTGATACTACTGGGACAACTGGTACTGGATTTTTTTTATCTGCTGCGCAATCCAGGCAAAATACCCTGGACAGAAATTTCTGCAAGCATATATAAAGCCGGTGTCCGGGCACTGGGTATCACCGCCTTAGTTAGCTTTTTAATCGGGGTTTCACTCAGCTACCTTTCGGCCCTGCAACTGCAGAAATTCGGCGCAGAAATTTATGTTATTGACCTGCTCGGTCTCAGTATTATCCGCGAATTGGGACCGGTATTATCGGCTATCCTGATAGCAGGCCGTTCAGGTTCAGCAATGACAGCAGAAATTGGCATTATGCGTGTCACCCAGGAACTGGATGCGTTGTCCGCGATGGGCATATCCCATTCCCTCAGACTGGTTCTGCCCAAGGTTATCGCACTAGGCATTGCTATGCCCTTACTTGTGGTATGGTCTGACATACTTGCTCTGGCAGGCGGAATGATTTCGGCAAAGTTTGCCCTGGATATCAGCTTTCAACAGTTCATGATGAAACTTCCTGAAGCAGTACCGATGGTTAATTTTTATATTGGTCTGGGCAAGGGTGTCGCCTTTGGACTGATAATTGCCATGATTGCCTGCCACTTTGGCTTCCACATTAAGCCAAACACTGAAAGCCTGGGCAATGAAACCACTAATTCTGTCGTGACATCCATTACTGCAGTGATTATTATCGATACTATGTTCGCTATCTTGTTCAGAAATGTAGGCTTTCCATGAACACAGACTGTGCCATACGTATGGAAAATATCTGGACCTGCTTCGGTGATACGATCATTCATAAGGACATCAGTTTTTGTCTACAGCAGGGAGAAATACTGGGACTGGTCGGCGCTTCCGGCAGCGGCAAGACAACTCTGCTAAGAGAAATTATAGGCTTACAGGATCCCAGCCGGGGTGAAGTTTTTGTCCTGGAGCAATCAATGCAGACCATGACACCTTTGCAACGTCAGCAACAAAGGAACCGGTTTGGTGTGTTATTTCAGAATGGCGCCCTTTTTAGTGCTCTGTCTGTTTTTGACAATATCGCCTTTCCGTTACGTGAACTGGGTTTTCTGAATGATCACCTGATTTCCCAGCTGGTTTGCATGAAGTTATCGATGGTCGGGTTGAGTGCCGACGCTGCCATGTTAAAACCCGCTGAATTATCTGGAGGCATGGTCAAACGCGCATCGCTGGCCAGAGCCCTTATACTGGAACCAGAACTCCTTTTACTGGATGAACCTACATCCGGTCTAGACCCTATTGCCAGCGAAGATTTTGTTAAACTGCTGAGTGAGCTGCAACAAGAGCTCAATGTAACCGTGGTTATGGTCACTCATGATCTGCATATACTGAGAGATTTATGTAGCAAAATAGCCGTATTGGCAGATCACCAACTGGTTGCATTCGGTAACATTACCTCCGTATTAGCCTGCAAGCACCCATTTACCCAACTTTTTTTCCACAATAATCGTGCCCGGCGAGTATTCAAATATAACGAGCCCAATCATGGATAAAGACAATTATGCACTGATGACCGGTCTGTTTCTGACTATCCTGATCGGAGCAGTCATTGTAATCTCGACCTGGTTCGGCAACTTGCATGAACAACGCAATACTTTTGTCATAGCGACGCAGGGATCAGTTTCCGGTTTAGCTCCGGATTCCACCGTATTTTACCGAGGTATAGCTGCAGGAAAGGTTAAAGCTGTTTTATTTGACCCTGATGACGCAACTATTATTCTGGTGCCCATAGAGGTCAACCGAAATTTAACCCTGACCCGAGGTGTTGTCGCCACACTGCGTATGAAGGGTGTGACAGGACTCACTGAAATTGAACTGACAGATTCCGGTGACAATCCGGAACACTTGCCTACTGGCACTGAAAAATCCAACCGTATTACTTTGCAGCGCTCCCTGATTGAGCGTTTATCCGGTTCCGGTGAGACTATGCTTGAAAACACCAATACCCTGCTCACCCGGCTGAATCAAATCCTGGACGATGACAGTGAACAGCGCATCCGGCATATACTGGTCAACGTCGAAGCAGCCACAGCTAATTTTATCACTTTAGAGAAACAGGCCAGTGCAGCACTTGCTGCTTTACCCGCACTCAGCACAGATGCACAACATACTTTAGCGCTGGTCAATCAACTGGCAAGCGAATTCATACCCATAGCAAAACAACTGAACATAACCACTCAACAAATCACAAAACTCACCGAATCCAGTACCACAGCAGCCGACATTGTGGTAGAAACAACCCTGCCGCAAATTAATGTATTGCTAGTTGAATTGCAGACTACGATCA
>CAYXVC010000233.1:0-2553 GCA_964468225.1 uncultured Gammaproteobacteria bacterium | reverse complement strand
GAAAATTTTGTACTTAACGCTGAGCTTCGTGAAGGTACAGGCACCGGTATTTCTCGGCGTTTGCGCCATACTGGTGCATTCCCTGGTGTAGTTTACGGTGCTGGAAAAGAGCCTGTATCGCTTACATTTGATCATGATAAAGTGTGGCACATGTCTAATGAAGAGGCTTTTTACTCTAATGTAATACCTCTTGAAGTGGGTGGCAAAAAAGAGAAAGTTGTGGTGAAAGCACTGCAACGTCATCCTTATAAGCAGGTTTTATTACATATGGACTTGCAGCGTGTTGATGCAAAGAAAAAATTGCATATGCATGTTCCTTTACATTTATTAAATGAAGAGGTTGCAGTTGGTGTTAAAGATGGCGGTACAATTTCTCGTTTATGTGTCGACGTTGAAGTGGTTTGTTTGCCTAAAAACCTGCCTGAATATTTAGAGCTGGATATTGCAGATCTTGAAATTGATGCATCGTTGCACCTGTCTGACATCAAGGTGCCAAAAGGTGTAGAGCTGGTCGAACTTTTGCGTGGTGAAAGCCATGATCAGTCTGTTGTGGCGATCCAAAAAGCGCGTGTGGTAGAAGAAATCGAAGATGTAGATGCGGCATCCGAGCCAGAGTCTGATGATTCTTCGGAAAGTGAAGAAGAAGAGAAGAAGTAAGCGCACTGCTTTTGTGTGACGGCGGACGGCTGCAAAGCTTTCCGCCGTTTTCTTTTGTATAAGTAATGAAGTGCACGTTCCATGGCAAGGTTGGTTTTCTTTGAATATTGATCTGATCGTTGGGCTTGGAAATCCTGGGCTGGATTACGAGCATACGCGTCACAATATTGGTTTTTGGTGTGTTGATGAGCTGGTACGCCTGCATCATTCCTGTTTTAAAGTCGAAAAAAAATTCTTTGGTTCGCTTTGTAAAGTCTCTGTGGATGGCCGTGTTATCTGGCTACTTAAACCTGCAACATTTATGAATCGAAGCGGTCAATCTGTTTTGGCACTTTCCAATTTCTATAAAATTCCTCTGGAGCATATTTTAGTCGTACATGACGATCTGGATCTGCCGCTGGGGGGTGTGCGCTTGAAAAAAGGCGGCGGGCATGGTGGTCATAATGGCTTACGAGATATTGCGACTGTTTTTAGCTCGAAAGAATTTCTGCGTATGCGCATGGGGATTGGCCATCCTGGTCGTAAAGAGCAAGTGACCAATTATGTGTTGGGTCGCCCGGATGCGCAGGATAAAAAAATATTTGACGAGGCCATTCACCATGCTTGCGATATATTGCCAGTGCTGCTAAAAGATGGATTGCAAAAGGCGATGAATCAATTGCATACGCCAAAATAAAACAAGTTGTTAGCGAGAGGTATTATGGGATTTAACTGTGGAATTGTTGGTTTGCCAAACGTGGGTAAATCGACGCTGTTTAATGCATTGACTCAAGCCGGAATTCAAGCAGAAAATTATCCTTTTTGCACCATTGAGCCAAATGTCGGCATTGTGCCTATGCCTGATTCGCGTATGGATGCGCTAGCTGAAATTGTTAACCCCGAACGAGTGATGCCAGCGACAATGGAGTTTGTTGATATTGCGGGCTTGGTGGCTGGTGCTTCCAAGGGCGAAGGTCTGGGTAACAAGTTTTTGGCAAATATTCGTGAAACTCAAGCGATTGCTCACGTGGTGCGTTGCTTTGAAGATGATGATGTGATTCATGTCTCCGGGAAAATTTCGCCATTGGATGATATTGAAATCATTAATACCGAGCTTGCGTTGGCAGACCTTGAGTCGATCAGCAAAGCTTTGGTGCGTGCGCAAAAAAACTCTAAAAGTGGTGATAAACAAGCGCTGGCACTGAAAGCACTGTTCGAAAAGGTGCAAGCTCATCTTGATGAAGGCCAGTTTGTGCGCACAATGGAATTGGAAGAAAGTGAATGGTTGAAGCTGAAGGAGTATCAGTTATTGACGACAAAGCCAACAATGTATATTGCAAATGTTGCAGAAGATGGTTTTGAAAATAACCCTTATCTTGAGCTCGTTCAAAACCTGGCAAAAGGAGAAAGTTCAGTTGTTGTGCCTGTTTGTGCTTCGATTGAGTCAGAGATCGTTGAGCTGAATGATGATGAAAAAGAGGAGTTTTTAGCCGATTTGGGTTTAAATGAACCCGGTCTGAATCGTGTGATTCGGGCGGGACATAGTTTGCTTGGTTTGCAAACTTATTTCACGGCTGGAGTCAAAGAAGTGCGGGCATGGACGGTGAAAGTTGGTGCAACAGCGCCACAAGGAGCTGGTGTTATTCATACTGATTTTGAAAAGGGTTTTATTCGAGCAGAAGTGATCGCTTTTGATGATTACATCGCAGGTAAAGGGGAGGCGGGTGCGAAAGAGGCGGGCAAATGGCGTCTGGAAGGTAAAGATTACATCATACAGGATGGTGATGTGATGCACTTTCGATTTAATGTGTAACCCAGCTTGCATTTTACCCTGAATATCCTGTATCTTCTCGCTTCTTCGTGGCTATGTAGCTCAGCTGGTTAGAGCACATCACTCATAATGATGGGGTCCCAAGT
>CAYXVC010000232.1:0-2555 GCA_964468225.1 uncultured Gammaproteobacteria bacterium | reverse complement strand
TGCTGTTTACGGTGTTCTTCCTCTATGCCGTCTCCGGCCCGGTGGGTACGCTGATCTCTCTGCGCCGCCGCCGTGCTGAGCGCCGTGCGCAGAATTCGCCGGGTTCACATTCTGAGAAATAGGCGTACCTGGCAAATTCTGAGCAAACGGCGATAGGCAAGCGATAGTTAAACCTGTGTGTTGAATTGCTCGCAGCACACTGGCGTGAGTGTCCTTGTTGGGCGGGTAGCGCAGTCTGGATGTTATGATTTTTTGCAAAAGGTAACTTGACCTCGTGAGCTGCGACAAGATCAGCAGCAACTGAAAGGAAATTTTCATGTTATCCAACCTCCGCGAAACTCTCCTTCCCAAACTCATGTCCGGTGAGCTGCGCATCCCAGATCGAATGCTGGCCAAGCGGAAAACAATTAACCTAGAACAAACCGGAGCTATCCATGCTCAGTAAAATTAAACTCGCAAACTTCGGTCCGCTCAAAGAAATTGAATGGAAGAACCTCGGTATGATCAATCTGATTATCGGTGGTAACGGTAGCGGTAAGACTTTCCTGCTCAAGGCGCTCTATAGTGCTATGCGTACTTTGGAAGAGTATCAGCGTGGTGATGAGCGGCGAACAGCAGCAGAGATACTGGCTGAAAAACTCTACTGGACCTTCCAGGCGGACAGGATTGGTGAACTTGTCACCAAAGGAGCAGATAAACCACTCTCTTGTGAGGTGTGTGTGGATGATCGTTCATTTCTTTATCATTTTGGCAAAGATACGACTAAACAGATATCTCAATTAGAAAACCATGTCCATCCACGCAGTAGTAATTCAGTTTTTCTTCCGGCGAAAGAGGTTTTGTCTTTACAGCCAGTCATTCTAAAATCTCGGGAGCAAGATAAGGTGTTTGGATTTGATGATACCTACCTGGATTTAGCGCGAGCGTTACGCCAAGCTCCAAAGGGCGGTAAAAACTATGCTGAGTTCGCTCAATCACGTACAAGTTTGGAAAAGATTCTGGGTGGCCGAGTGGAGTATGATGATAAATCTGGCCGCTGGCAATTTAAGCGTGGAAACCTGAGATTTCCCATTGGGGTGACCTCGGAGGGAACCAAGAAGATCGCGATACTTGATACATTGCTGGGTAATCGCTATCTGAGTCCTGACTCGATTATCTTTGTTGATGAGCCGGAATCGGCTCTTCACCCCAAGGCACTCTCTGACCTATTCGATATTATCACTCTGTTGGCAGATCGTGGAATCCAATTTTTCTTTGCCAGTCACTCCTATTTTGCGGTAAAAAAATTGTTTCTGATTGCTCAGGAAAAACAGATTTCTATCCCCATCATTTCAGAGCAAGGTGATGGTAGTTGGTTGTCAGAAGATTTGAAGAACGGAATGCCGGATAACCCAATAATCAATGAGTCGATCAGACTTTATAAAGAAGAAGTGGGGCTGAGTTTGGGATGAACTGTTCAGAACCACTTATCGAATCCGGGATGACCTTTGGCCCTTTTCCTGAAGGGAGCTGTTTCCCCATTGAGCAGAGTGCAAGCTATAAGGCGATTGAAAGCGGGGTGAAAATGGCTGAATTCTTGTTGTTGCGCCAGATGGAGGATAACTCAGCAGTGGTCTGGGTGGTAGAGGCTAAATCGAGTACACCCAAGCCTCAGACGCAGCCTGAGTTTAATAATTTCATCGAAGAGATTCGGCAAAAACTGACTAATGCACTGAATCTGGGGCTGGCTGCCTGCTTGGGCCGCCATCCAGCTTCAGAGACGGAGCTTTCTGAATCTTTCATGAATCTCGATCTTGGTCAAGTCAGTTTCCGCTTGGTACTTGTTATCAATGGGCATCGAGATGATTGGCTGCCACCATTGAACGATGCACTAACCTCAGCATTGCATCCGGTCGTAAAAACCTGGGCACTTCCAGCAACCGCTGTGACAGTCATTAATGATGGCATGGCGCGTGATCATGGCCTGATTAAGTAGAGTATTAAAATAAGGGGCCAAATAAGGGGACGGCCAAATAAGGGCAACGGATCAAAAAAGTAAAAAAAGTAAGGGGACACAATACTTAATTGCAGGGCGGGGTCAGCAGGGCGCAGCAGAGAGAGCAAGCGGCAGGGCGGGGACAGGTCTTGCCTTTTGCCTCTTTCCGTTGGGCTGCGAGCAGAGCAGGGGACAGGTATCACAACTCACATAGCCAGTCGGTAGAGGTTTTTGCACTGATTTGAATTAAGCGTGAACGTGGAACTTGGCAAATCCCGACCAGATGGCTATAGTTAAACCCATGACCTCGAACCACACCCAACTCAGCGCTGTCGCCGTCCCTGCCGGGCAGGTGGTCGCGTGTCCGGGTGCTGCGTTTTACCCCTCGCTTTCCCTGCTGTTCCTACTGCCCTAGCGGCAGACAACTCTACTCCCCCCAATTTCCGAATATCCCTGTGCTGCGCGACTGTCGCCGGCACTGACTGTGTTTATGCTGTCTGGCAGAGGCATTTTTGCAGGCCCGCTGTTAAGATAGCGCGATACCGATGGAGTCCATCATGACCGACAAATTGATTATTTT
>CAYXVC010000231.1:0-2586 GCA_964468225.1 uncultured Gammaproteobacteria bacterium | reverse complement strand
GAAAATCATGAGGCGATCCGCGTCATCTTTTCTCAACGAAAAGAGCAATCCATTGAGCAGAATCTGCTGACCAAGTCCGGTGAAAAAATTCAAATTCTCGATACTGCAAATTATGCAACTCTGGATGGTGAGGAATATCTTATCGGGATGGCCATTGACATTAGTCAATTAAAAGCAACAGAAGAAAAATTACAAAGCGCCATTGTTGAATTACATCAACTAAAGGAGATGCTACAAGCGGAGAACGTCTATCTGAGGGAGGAATACAAGGGCCAATACAACTACGACGTTATTCTGGGCGAGAGCATGTCTGTATTAAAATCAATTGAGAGAATGGAGCAAGTCGCTCCCACAGAAACAACCGTATTATTAAAGGGAGAGGCAGGTACGCATAGAGAGCTGTTTGCACGTGTTATTCACAACAAAAGCAAGAGGAGAAACAAGGCTCTTATCAAGGCCGACTGTTCCGGATATTCTACAATTCTCACAGAAAGTGATTTATTTGGTCATGTAAAAGGTGCCCATTCGACAGCACTCCAAAATCGAATTGGCAAAATTGAATTAGCTCATCGGGGAACCCTTTTCCTTTATGAGATAGGTGAATTGACAATGGATCTTCAAAATAAGCTTTACCGCGTACTCACCGAAGGGATGTATGAACGCATGGGAAGCTCTACGACTCGGAAAGCTGATCTGCGTGTAATAGCTTCTACCAAATACGACATTGAAGACCTTATTAAAAAGGGTCTCTTTCGGGAAGATTTATTTTACATCATCAATGTCTTTCCAATTACCATTTCGCCACTACGTGACAGAATCGTTGACATTCCATTACTCGCGCAGCACTATCTGGATTTATACAATCAGAAATTTGGCAGAAGGGTTAAAAAGATCAGTAAAAAAACAATGAATGAAATGCAGGAGTACTCGTGGCCGGGGAATATTCGAGAGCTCGAAAATGTCATTGAGCGCGCCGTCATTGTTTCGAAAGGCTCGTTGCTGAAAATAGAACCATTCGTAGAAAATAGGCGAATCGCGTTTGATAAAAATTTGCTTCCCCTATCTGAGCATGAAAAGACGTATATCATCGAGGTCCTTGAGAAAACGCATTGGCGGGTGGAAGGGCCCAAAGGCGCAGCACGAATCCTTGCAATAAACCCTGAAACACTGCGATCGCGCATGCGAAAGCTTGGCATAAAGCGCTCTTAGTATTGAGATATGGTCCAAATCTGTGATATATCACGGTTATTCCCCCTTATATATTGTACCTTCGCGGTCAATATCATAAACCAAACCGTAGGCAAGAGCATTGGACCAGAATAAGCATATGCATCCGCATTGTGCAAGCAGCACGTGTATCAACAAGACAATATTAATCTTCAATTGAACAGACACTGTTCACTATGCACATCATTAATTATAATAGTCAAGAATAAATAAAAATGAACAACACATTTAGTTTTACTAAAGGAATAACCAGCATATGGGTGACGAGCCTGCTCTTGCTGGCGAGCTATGGCGACTCTACTGCACAAGTAGGGGCAGCCAAAAATAGTCAGTCTCAAAATGTGGAAATTCCCACTTTTGCGAATACTACCGACATTCCTGAGAATATTACAACTCCGGCTGTGGTAGAAACCTCCATCGGTACGCTCAATTTTTTTGATGGAGTACCCACCAAAGAAACTGCTGAACTAACCCAGGACTTCTTACTAAAAGCAAGAGGTGTTGATGCATTCCTGAAAGGAATACCGGGTGCATCATTACAAGCACTCAGGAAAGGACCTGTTGCTCTTGGTGTTGATGCGAACGGTAAAGTTGCACTTTTTGAAAAATTAATGGATTCACATGCTCTGTTTCTTACAGCTAATACATCTACCCTTTATATTTTCCCTTATGTAAATACAACAGATGTTGGGCCGGTTGTTGTTGAAGTTCCTCCTATGATGCTGGGCGCTTTTGACGATGCATGGTTCCGCTTTGTAAGCGATGTTGGATTGGCCGGTCCCGACAAAGGTAAAGGTGGTAAATACCTTGTACTGCCTCCGGGATATGATGGTAAAATCCCTTCAGGATATTTTATTATCAAGCCGAGAACTTATGCTACCTGGTTGTTTATGAGAGGAAATATTTCGAAAGGTGTTGATGTTGCAGTTAAAAATGTAAAAGACCATCTGAAAGTCTACCCGCTTTCTGAAGCTGCCAATCCAAAGCCTGTTGAGTATGTGAATATGACAGGCAAATCATTCAATACAATTCATCCAAATAATTTTGAGTTTTACGAGCACTTGAATACTCTTATTCAGGAAGAGTCAGACGAGATGCTTGATGATGAAACAAAAGGTCTGTTTGCTTCAATAGGAATTAAAAAAGGAGAAAAATTTGACCCTACTGCAAGAG
Organism: uncultured Gammaproteobacteria bacterium; assembly: GCA_964468225.1. Taxonomy (GTDB): domain Bacteria; phylum Pseudomonadota; class Gammaproteobacteria; order JAADGQ01; family JAADGQ01; genus S141-38. The sequence goes on along the minus strand of CAYXVC010000231.1, from coordinate 186 downwards.
AGAAAAGAATTCTTACTGATGCTGTTGCTATTGCAAATGCTGCTGCAAGGTCGAACAACTACTATCCAACAGGGGACCTTAAAATGGTGTATTTCTACAAAGATGTACCGACAGAGTGGGTAATGGCTTATCCGGACAAAAATGTGTACTTTAATTATGAGCATGGTTTTAATACCGATGCTAGAG
>CAYXVC010000230.1:0-2602 GCA_964468225.1 uncultured Gammaproteobacteria bacterium | reverse complement strand
AACGCACTGACTGCATTACTTAATAAAGCATATTGCTGAAGCGTTAACACTTCAGGGCGCAATCCTGAGTCAATACCCAGTGCTTCGATTTGCTCGCTGCTTAATAGAAGTTTCAAATTATTTCGCAATGTTTTGCGTCGTTGCCCGAAAGACTGAGTGACAACTTGTTGAAAAGTATTTTTATCATCAATTTCAACAGGGGGCACTTTGTGTGGCACTAAACGCACAATGGCAGAATCTACTTTGGGAGTTGGTGTGAATGAAGCGGGTGGCACATTAAACAGTGCTTGCACCGGACAATGGTATTGAATCATAACACTTAAGCGCCCATAGCTTTTATTTCCGGGTGGAGAAGCCATGCGATTAACGACCTCTTTTTGCAGCATAAAGTGCATATCTTCAATAATATCAATCTGTTTTAGGAGATGAAAAATGAGGGGAGTGGAAATGTTGTAAGGCAAATTTCCGACCACACGCAGTCGCTGATTATTATGAACCAGTGTGCGAAAATCAAAACCAAGTGCATCGGCTTGATGGATATTCAACCCCGAAAATGGTGCGAACTTTTTCTGTAAAAGGGGAATCAGGTCACGATCAAGCTCAATGACATCCAGTTGATCCATTGCTTCTAATAGAGGCTTTGTGATCGCGCCCTGGCCGGGGCCAATTTCAACAAGGTGTTGGCCTTTTTGAGGGGAAATTGCAGAGATAATCTTTTGAATGATCATGGGGTCACGGAGGAAGTTTTGCCCAAATCGCTTGCGTGCTCGATGTTGCATAATTTATGAAATATCCGTGTCAGGTTCGCGAATGATGAATCATCTCAATCGCCGTTTGAATGGCGACTTTTAAGCTGCCTGTATTGGCTGTCCCTTTTCCTGCCAAATCAAGAGCAGTTCCATGATCTACGGAGGTGCGAATAAATGGCAGGCCGAGTGTCACATTGACTGCTTGACCAAAGCCCATATGTTTAAGTACAGGCAGCCCCTGGTCGTGATACATGGCGAGTACGCTGTCCGCACGTTGCAGGTAGTTGGGTGTAAACAAACTGTCGGCGGGCAGTGGCCCTTCAAGACTAAAGCCTTCCTGGCGTAACTTTTCCAGCACAGGAGTGATCACTTCAATTTCTTCCATGCCCATGTGGCCATTTTCGCCCGCATGAGGGTTTAAACCACAGACGAGAATATGAGGTTGCTTTAAGCCAAAATACTGTTTTAAATCGTGAAATATAATCCGAATTGTTTGTTCCAGACTCTCTTGCGTAATGGCTTGGCTGACGCGGTTTAATGGTAAGTGCGTGGTGGCCAGTGTGACACGCAACCCTTCAGTGGCAAGCATCATCACGACTTGTTCGGTTTTTGATTGCTCTGCTAAAAATTCAGTGTGGCCAGTGAATGTAATGCCCGCTTCATTAATAATCCCTTTATGCACTGGCCCTGTGACCAAGGCATCAAATGTACTATTCATACAGCCTTGTGCAGCACGAAAGATAGATTCCAGTACATATTTTGAGTTGTTAGAATTGAGCAAACCACATGCTGCGGGTTCAAAAATCGGAATGGGCAGCACTTTCAATATTCCCGAGCGATGTGGTGTGGCGGGTTTGTTCGGATCAAATGCAGTTAACTGCAAAGGCAAATCCAGCAAGGCAGCACGAGCGGCGAGCATGTCGGGATCAGCAATTGCAATCAGTTCTACATCAAAATGATCTTGTGCGGCCTGAATGCATAAATCAGGGCCGATACCTGCGGGTTCACCGGGGGTTATGACTAAGCGGTTTGTTTTCAAAAAAGAGGCCTTTATTGCTCTGTTATCCTAACCTGGGTTTATGGTTTTGAACTATACGCAGCCACTCGACAAGGGTCAAACAGAGCTTTCTTTGCAGGCAACTTTAATACTTTTTTGAAGTCTAATGGGTTATGGTGACCATATAACAGATATGCGAGGTGATGGAATGCACGGTGCATTAAATGGGACTTAAACGCTGGCTGGGCAACCGGGTAACGAAGTGGCTGAATAAAGATATCAAGGCCGGTGGCGTACCTATGTCCGATTTCAAACGGATTTGCCACGAACTGCGCCCCGCAGATGTATTGCTGGTTGAAGGCCATAGTCGTGTCAGTGAGGTGATAAAAAATATTACACGCAGCCCGTGGACACATTCGGCGCTCTATATCGGTCGTTTGCATGATATTGAAGATGACGCAGTAAGAAGGCAAATTGAAAAATACTATTTTGGCAGTCCAGGTGATCAATTAGTTATCGAAGCATTATTGGGCGAGGATACGGTCGTCAGGCCCCTGCAAAAATATTCTTCAGAACATTTGCGTATCTGTCGCCCAAAAGCGATCTCTTTTGATGATGCTAACAGGGTGGTGAAGTATGCCGCCGAGCGTCTTGGCACGAAGTATGACTTACGTCAGCTTCTTGATCTTGCCCGATTTATTTTTCCTTATTCAATTTTACCCCGCCGTTGGCGCTCCACTCTGTTTGAACATAATGCGGGTGAACAAACGCGTACGGTATGTTCTTCCATGATTGCAGAGGCTTTTTCAAGCGTTCATTTTCCTATTTTGCCGGTGATACAGTCGTCAGGTCAGGG
>CAYXVC010000229.1:0-2605 GCA_964468225.1 uncultured Gammaproteobacteria bacterium | reverse complement strand
AAGTGTTCTCACATCCAATACCCGCTGAGTTTGGTGTTGACGGATTCTTTTTCAGATATAAAAAGCACTTTGTCTATTGGAAATATTTGAGCAGTGGTGACGTCGGTATTGTTACAGTTCTGCATGAACGTATGCACCAAATTGAGCGTTTCAAGGAAGATTTTTCACGATGAAATATTAGCTCTAGGTTCAATACTTGAGTAGTTTTTTTGAGAAAAAAAAGGGCAAAAAAGTTGTTGAAGAAACTAACATCAAACAACTTTTGCCCCTCCTTCATTACTCACAAAAATAGCGCTGCTTTCTCCGCAGGCAGTGGTTTACTAAAGAGATAACCTTGAATAAGGTCACATCCCCGATCACGTAGAAACGCGAGCTGTGCCTCATTCTCGACACCTTCGGCAATAATTTCGAGGCCCAAGGTATGCCCCAAAGTAATAATAGCATCCACAAGCGCCGCATCTTCATGGCTATCAGGCAAGCTACGAACAAAGGATTGATCAATCTTCAACCGATCAAACGGGAATTTTTTCAGATAACTCAAAGATGAGTAACCCGTACCAAAATCATCCAGTGCCAAACAAATACCTAAGTCGTGCAACTCTTGAAGCACAGCACTGTTTTGATCCGAATTCTGTAATAACAGGTTTTCGGTAATTTCCAACTCCAGATGTTTTGCTGGCAAACCCGTTTTTTCAAGTATATCGGCGACCTGTTTCGCCAAACCGGGCTGCTGAAACTGTCGTGCTGAAAGATTCACCGCTACGGTAAGGTCAGACTGACCTGCATCCACCCATACCTTTGCCTGTTGGCACGCTTGTTCCAAAACCCATTCGCCAATGGGTACAATCAACCCGCTCTCTTCGGCCAGCGCAATAAATTCACTGGGCATCACAAGACCACGCTCGGGATGTGTCCAACGCAGTAACACCTCGAATCCGCTGACAGCGCCACTATCTGCCTCGCGTTGCAATTGATAAAAAGGGGTAAGCTCACCACGCTTCAAAGCTTCGTGCAGATCGTTCTCCAGTGTGAGTCGGTTTTCAGACCGCGCATTCATATTTTGAGAGTAAAAACAGGCGTTATTACGACCCTTCTCCTTGGCACGGTACATCGCACTGTCGGCATTTTTCATGAGCTGTTCGGGTGTCTCGCCATCACAAGGAAAGAGCGCAATACCGATACTGCTGGAAATATGCAGGGTATGCCCTTCAATCTTGAATGGTTGACGAAAAGCGGTGATCAGTTTACGCACCACTTGTTCCACCTCTTTTCGTTGTGTGACGCGCGAAAGCAACACAGTAAATTCATCGCCACCCAAACGAGCGACAGTGTCTTCATGGCGCACCGTCTCTTTTAAGCGTTGCGCTACTTCTTGCAATAACTGGTCGCCAATATCATGCCCCAGACTATCATTAATATTTTTAAAGCGGTCCAGATCGAGAAAAAGCACTGCCAATGATTCACCATTACGCTCCACCTGTGCTAAAGCACGCTCAAGCCGGTCATGAAACAGACGGCGATTAGGCAAAGCCGTCAAAGCATCATGGTAAGCCTGATATTCGATACACGCCTCACGCTCCTTCTGTTTTGTGATATCTATAAAGAGTGCAACATACTGGCTTTTTTCTCCGTATTCACTGGGCAATGTACTAATGCTCATCCATTGCGGATAATCCTCACCGTTTTTGCGCCGATTCCACATTTCACCCTGCCATTGACCTTGTGATTTGAGTTTTTTCCACATCTGCTGGTGACGTTCGGGTGCCTCTTTATCCGAGCGTAACAATCGCGGTGTGCGCCCTACGACCTCTTTTTCTGAATAGCCGGTAATCGCTGAAAAAGCAGGGTTGGTCGTTTGAATCACTCCCGCGCTATCAGTGATCATGATCCCTTCCATGGTGCTATTAAATATCTCGGTCAACTGACGATTGTGCCAACTCATCTCGTAATGCTGAAATGCCTCCAGCACATGCCACCTCAGCAGCGAATCATCCCACGGTTTTGTTAAAAACTTAGAGATCGCCCCCTGATTAATCGCATCGGTCACGGCACTAAAATCAGCATAACCACTAAGTACGATACGGATCGTTTCAGGAAAACGATGACTGACTTTATTAAACAGCTCCGAGCCAGTCATTCCCGGCATACGCTGGTCTGAAATAATGACATTAATCTTATGCTTGCCCAGCAGCTGCAAGGCATCCGCCCCGCTTTCAGCGCAATAGATATTGTAGCCGTCCTGCTTCAATGCGCGTCGCATCGCAGTCTGGATATTGCGTTCATCATCCACTATCAATAGATTTCGTTGCATCGTTTGTTTACTCCTAAAGAGATTTATTTCACGAAACGAGCCACTGTTTTTACCAGCCACTCGTCATTAAGCGGCTTCTCCAATACCGCATCAGCGCCATTTGCAAGCGCTTTATCCAACTCCACCTGAGGTAGCGCGGAGATCACCACTATTTTTAAGCGCTTCAAGCTCTGTGATTCACGCACGAATTGAAGCACTTCAAAACCATCCATCCCCGGCATTTGCAAGTCGAGTGTCATTACTGCCGGTTTAAACTCACCCAGCAATGCACCCGCTTCAAAACCATTCATGGCA
>CAYXVC010000228.1:0-2613 GCA_964468225.1 uncultured Gammaproteobacteria bacterium | reverse complement strand
GCAACGATATTAGATTCTGAAGGCGAGCGTCAATCTTCCATTAATGTGGCTGAAGGTGATAAACGGGCAAAAGTATTAGCGGCCGAGGCAGATAGAGAAGAGCAGATATTAATGGCTGAAGGTGAAGCCAGAGCGATTGAAATGGTGGCTGAAGCGAAGGCGATGGAGCTGCGTACGATCGGAGCTGCTGCTGATTCTGCTCCCGGCCAGAAAGCGGTGCAGCTAGACCTTGCAACATTGGCCATTGAAGCTAAAAAAGAGATCGCAAAAGAGTCAACGGTTGTATTGATGGATGGGAAATCCGGTGAGACAGGCTCTACAGTGGCGGAAGCTGTGGCGATAGTCAGTGCGATGAATCAAAGCAAAGCTTTTTCTTCTTACTCCAATTCAAATGAACCATCATCATGATGGAGTTAGTAAGCAATAATATTGAAGAATTCTGGTTTATTCTCGGTTTTATTTTGTTGGCCATAGAAGCGTTGGCACTGGGGTTTTCAACAGGGTTTTTGCTGTTTATTGGCTTGTCAGCTTTAGTCACAGGCGGAGCGGTTTGGTTCGGAGTGGTTCCTGAAACCTGGATTGCGACGGTTGCTACGTTTGTGGTGAGTTCTATGGTTATTTCTGCGGCGCTCTGGAAACCTTTTATGAAACTGCAAAATAATAATAAAGCGCCTGCGAAAGATAATAGCAGTGACTTGATCGGCTTAAAATTTCGTTTGGATGAAGATATCAGCATCAAAGCGCCCGGGAAAACGCGTTACTCAGGAATTGAATGGAAAGTTGAGCTTGAGCTTGATTCGGATGTCGACGAATTATCCAAGGGAACGAGCGTTATTGTGACATCTGTTGATGCAGGCAAGTTCAGAGTGAATAAATTACCTTAAGTATCTATTCCTGCTAAAATAGCGACACATTTTATCGCAGAGGTTCGCCGTTGTTTTCTCATTTCTCTCTTCACCGTCTTCTTCGCAAAGCGCTTAAAGAACTGAATTTTAATGATCCGACACCTGTTCAGGTTGCGGCAATTCCATTGGCAATGGAAGGGTTTGATCTTCAGGTTTGTTCTGAAACCGGCAGTGGTAAGACGATTGCTTATCTGTTGCCAACTCTGCACCACCTTTTGAGTAAAGCAAGCCCTGATGCCGGTTGCAGAGCACTAATATTACTGCCCACTCGTGAATTGGCGCAGCAAGTGTTTGAAAGCTGTCAGGCACTCCGTCAACACACCAAATTGAGTGCTTCCCTGATTTGTGGTGGAGATCACTTCGATAAACAAGTCGAACAACTTCAGGACAATCCAGAAATTATTATTGCGACCACCGGACGCTTGATGGAACACATGGATCAAGGCACTGTTGATTTTTCAGCGCTGGATCTATTGGTGCTGGATGAAGCGGATCGTATGTTGGATATGGGTTTCAGTGATGATGTGTTAAAGGTGGTTGAGGCTTCCAGTCCGAACCGTCAGACATTACTTTTTTCTGCAACACTCAATAACAGATGGCTGCCTTCAATTGCGAAACAGATGTTACGTGAACCTGAAATATTGAACGTAAGCGGTGGGCGAAGTGCGCATAGTAATATCTGTGAACAAGTCATTCTGGCGGATGATGACAGCCACAAGTTGAGGCTGGTGTTGTGGCTATTGGCTCATGAAACGTTCGAAAAAGCGTTGATCTTTGTTAATAGCCGCATTCATGCGGATAAACTCAGTGGTAATTTGATTCGCCTGAAACGGCATGTTGCTGTGCTTCATGGTGATGTGGATCAAGTGAAACGTAATCGCGTCATGTCGATGCTGCGGGATGGTAAAGTCGATGTGTTGGTGGCGACGGATCTTGCCGCTCGTGGTTTGGATATTGAAGGTGTTGATCTTGTCATCAACTTTGACTTGGCGCGGCGTGGCGATGAGTATGTTCACCGTATTGGTCGAACAGGTCGAGGGGGAAGTGAAGGTTTGGCTGTGACTTTAGTCAAGTCTACTGAATGGAATTTAAAGGCCAGTATTGAACGCTATCTAAAACATCAGTTTGAACCCAGAGTGATTGAAGGGCTAAAAGCAGCGTATACTGGGCCGAAGAAGCTTAAAGCTTCGGGTCAGGCAGCGAAACCCAAGAAAAATAAGATCAAAAAAACGGCTGCAGATAAAAAAAAGAAGCTGCGTAAGCGTAATAAAAAAGCAGTAGGAAAACGTCGAAACCCTTCTTCTTGATTATGAGTTGGATTTAAGTCCGTATTATTTGATAGACTAATGCGTATATGCAAACCCCGTTTCGACGGGGTTCTTTGTTTTTGGCTTGGTGGGTTCGTCGCTAAATCTTATTATAAAAAGGGAAATGAAGTTGAAAAAATTATTTATTGGAAGTTTACCTGCAACTACAACTGAAAAAGAGCTCGAAGCTCTGTTCTCTGAATTTGGAACTGTACGCTCACTAAAGCTCGTTACTGATGTTTTTTCTGGGCAGTGTAAGGGTTTTGGTTTTATTGAAATGGAAGGTCATGAGGCGCGTGCAGCGATTGCAGGTCTGAATGGAAAAGAGTTTAATGGAAAGCCCATCAAAGTTAACTTTGAGTCTCCTAAAGTAGGGCGCAGAGGTCGTTAGTTAGTTAAAG
>CAYXVC010000227.1:0-2648 GCA_964468225.1 uncultured Gammaproteobacteria bacterium | reverse complement strand
AAAAATCATGTTCGAAAACAGAGAAGGCCAGAAAATTCCTCAAGTGACATTCCCTACTCGCCAAAATGACGACTGGCTCAATGTCACCAGTGATGAGCTATTCAAAGGAAAAACCGTCATCGTATTTTCATTGCCTGGCGCATTTACACCCACCTGCTCCAGCAGCCATGTGCCTCGTTTTAACGAACTGGCACCGACATTCAAAGAGAATGGTGTTGATGAAATTATCTGTATGTCTGTCAATGATACCTTCGTCATGAACGAATGGAAAAAAGAGCAACACGCAAAACACATCACATTTATTCCTGATGGTAATGGTGAATTCACCGATGGCATGGGTTTGCTGGTTGATAAAAACGATCTTGGTTTTGGAAAACGTTCATGGCGCTACTCCATGCTGGTCAAAGATGGTGTGATCGAAAAAATGTTTATTGAACCCGATGTACCCGGTGACCCGTATGAAGTTTCGGATGCCGACACTATGCTGGATTACATCAACCCAAATGCAGACAAACCGGCTGATGTCGTTATGTTTACCAAACCGGGCTGTCCATTTTGCGCTAAAGCCAAAGGTATTTTGCATGATGCCAAGGTTGATTTTGAAGAGATTGAGCTCAATAAAAATATCACCGTTCGTGCGGTGCGCGCGGCAACAGGTTTAGATACTGTTCCGCAAGTATTTATTAATGGTAAATATTTGGGTAATTCAGAGGCTGTTGCCAAGCACTTCAAAGTTGGTTAAAAGACGAGTACAGTAACCCGTTGGTTTTTCTAGGTAAAAAGCCAACGGCTACTCTAAAATTATTCACGGAGAAAGAAATATGACCAGTCACTATGATTTAATCGCCATTGGTGGTGGCAGCGGTGGCCTTGCTGTCGCTAAAAAAGCCGTTGAATTTGGCAAAAAAGTGGCCATCATAGAAGGCCATAAACTCGGTGGAACCTGCGTAAATGTCGGTTGCGTACCAAAAAAAGTCATGTGGTACGCCGCTCACATTGCCCATGCCGTCTCTGATGCGTCCGGTTTTGGTATTCAAGTTCAAAAGCAGACATTCGATTGGGATGCGCTCGTCAAAGGCAGGGATCGCTATATTGACATGATCAATACCAGCTGGAATCGAACAATCGATCGTCAAGGTATTGATAAAATTGATGGTTTCGCCCACTTTATCAATGCAAACACAATTGAAGTCAATGGCACTCAATATACAGCCGATCACATTGTCATTGCCACGGGCGGCCAACCCATCGTACCTGACCTGCCAAGCAGTGATTTAGGTATCACATCCGATGACTTTTTTGAACTAAAAACTCAACCACAAAAAATCGCCATTATAGGCGGTGGTTATATTGCTATTGAGCTTGCAGGTGTGATGCAGGCATTAGGCTCACAAGTTGAACTCATTTTACGCGGTGATCACGCACTCAAAGCATTCGATCCATTAATTAGCACCACAGTCATGGAAAACCTGAAAAAACAGGGTGTCACAATTCATACTGAATTTAAAACTTCCGAGCTGACTGAAAACAAAAACAACATCACTGTCAGCGCACAAGATGGGCGATCCATAGAGAGCTGTGAATCTGTCATTTGGGCCATCGGTCGTAAAGCAAATACAGAACAACTCAACCTGTCTGCTGCCGGAATTAAAGTACAGCCTAATAGCAATATTCCTGTGGATGAATATGAAAACACCAACATAAAAGGCATTTATGCCATTGGTGACATTACAGGTAAAGCAGCACTCACCCCTGTGGCAATTGCAGCGGGACGTAAACTGGGCGAAAGGCTGTTTGGAAAAAATAACACCAGCAAGCTTGATTATGAAAACATTCCTACCGTTATGTTTGCTCACCCACCCGCAGGCACTGTGGGACTGACTGAAGCCCAAGCGCGTAAACAGCATGAAAAAGTGACAACATACACTACACGATTTACCCCAATGCGTTACGCACTGGCCGAGCACGGATTTAAAACAGCCATGAAACTTGTTTGCAGCGGTGAAAATGAAAAGGTTATTGGCATTCACCTTGTTGGTGACGGCGTTGACGAAATGCTGCAAGGCTTTGCTGTCGCGGTGAAAGCAGGGCTCACCAAGCAGGATTTTGATGATACGGTCGCTATTCATCCGACGAGCTCTGAAGAGTTGGTGACTTTGAAAATCGCTGATTAAAAGCTCTCAAAATACACGGGGAATAAATTAATCAACTATTATTTCAAGCTCACAATGGCTGGTCTTGATTAGATTTATGACATTTATTGATAATTATCGCCAACAATCCTATAGTTGTTATGAAGGTATTGAATAGAGAGAGGGTTTAATTATGGCAGCAACATTAAATTTATCACTAACAGATGAGTTACGCTCTTTTGTGGATAGTCGTTGCGGAGATGGTACGGACTATTCTACGCCAAGTGAATTTTTGCGTGATCTTATCCGTGAGAAGAAAGAACGTATTGAGGCAGCCAATTTGAGATCTGCTGTTATTGAAGGTTATCAAGATGCGATTGCAGGGCGTACTATTACGTTTAATGGCAGCATACAAAATGCTTTAAATGAGTTTTCAAAACGGGAAAAAGAAGGCTGGAAGTAATGTCAGAAATTCGGTTTACTCGCAGGGCATTGGCTGATTTAGATAAAATCAGT
>CAYXVC010000226.1:0-2652 GCA_964468225.1 uncultured Gammaproteobacteria bacterium | reverse complement strand
CGTGTTCAAGCGTACAGTAATTAACGAGTGAGCGGACGTAGGGTGCGTTGTACGCACCAATCGGCGTTTTGCTAGCGCAATGGTGCGTACAACGCACCCTACATTACTGTTGCAATGCAATTTCAGATAACCCTGCCAAATGCCTTAATTAACCAAAAACTCAGTAAAAAACACATCCCTGAAACCATCACTATCGGCATATTTATCTAATGCTTTTGTGATGACTTCTTTGGTTTCCACACGTAATGCTTCACGCTGCTCCATAGTCTGTAAATCATTAACCGAACGGCCGCTATAAAACATAATTAATTCATGCCTTAATGCCGGCAAATGTTTTTTTACCTTTTCTAATGCCTCTGCACCTTCTATCATTAATTGCACATTGATCACTAAATATTTTTTGGCTTGTTGCAAATTTACAGTAAACTTGGGTGACATTTCCAGATATTCCAGCGTTGGCTTTTCTGACTCCTCATCCTCCGCATAAACAAAATTAGACACCAGAAAAAAACTTAAAAACAGAATTAAAACCCGCATAATTGCCCCCTTATTGAGATAAATATATTTTATAAACATGACAAAACAAGCTATCGGCCCAGTAATGATAGATGTTGAAGGTTACGCACTCACTTCAGCTGAACAACAAAAAATAAATCATCCCAATACGGGTGCCGTCATATTGTTCTCTCGTAATTATAGCGATCCTGAACAAATTTCAAAGTTAATTGGTAGTATTCGAGATGCACGTAATGGTGACATCCTCATAGCAGTTGACCAGGAAGGTGGCAGAGTGCAACGTTTCCAGACTGGTTTTACCCGCCTACCGGCTGTCTCAACTTTTTCTGAATCACCAGAGTTAGCAGAATCCGCTGGCTGGTTAATGGCTGCCGAATTATTGGTCGTAGGGGTAGATTTCAGTTTTGCACCAGTACTGGATATTGACTGTGGTGTCAGCGAAATTATTGGCGACCGCTCCTTTTCGCAAAACCAGCAAAGGGCAACTCAGTTAGCCAGTCACTATAGAAAAGGTATGAATTCTGCAGGAATGGCTGCCACAGGTAAACATTTTCCCGGTCATGGCGCTGTGGCATTAGATTCTCATTTAACCTTGCCAATAGATGAGCGTGATTTAGAAAGTATCAGACAAAAAGACCTGTTACCATTCAAACAGCTTATCGCAGAAGGACTGGAAGGCATTATGCCAGCGCATGTGGTTTATCCAAAAATTGATACATTACCCGCAGGCTTTTCAGCCAAATGGATACAGCAAATTTTACGTAAAGAGCTCAACTTCAATGGCGCGGTCTTCAGTGACGACTTAAGCATGGAAGGCGCAGCATCCATCGGCAGCTTTAGCGAACGTGCCAGACTAGCCCTAAACGCCGGTTGTGACATGATACTTGTATGCAATAATCCCACAGCTGCTGAGGAAGTTTTATCAAGCCTACCCATTACGCAAGATAATTTAAGAGAAAAAAGGCTGAGCCAAATGCGTGGAAAATTCCATACCCAGCGGAAGCAACTAATAGACTCAGAAAAATGGCAACAGATTTCAAAACAAATCAGCACCCTCCCCTCCCTATATGCTTAAAGAAATCTCTGCTATAGAAGCATCAGCCGATTTACTACATTCTCAATCAGACGTTGAATCTGCGATTGACAAAATGGCTGAAAAAATCAACACGCTGCTGCATAATAAAAACCCTGTATTTCTTTGCGTGATGAATGGAGGCGTAGTTATTTCTGGCAAATTATTAACCCGCTTAAATTTCCCGCTTACTTTTGATGCAATCAACGCCAGTCGTTATCAAAACAATACCACAGGGGGTGAAGTGCAATGGCTACAAAAACCAATAACTGATTTAAACAACAGAACCGTATTAATTGTTGATGATATTCTGGATCACGGCCATACTCTGCAAGCAATCTGTAACTATTGCAAAGATCAGGGTGCAAAGACCATTTATACCGCTGTCCTGGTCGACAAAAAACTAAAACATCAAAAACCCATTGTTGCTGATTTTGTCGGGCTTGAAGTTGAAAACCGCTATTTATTTGGATATGGCATGGACTATAAAGGCTATCTTAGAAATGCTCCAGGTATCTACGCTTGTATATAACCAAAACATGAAACATCAATTCAAGCATACAATAATTACAATTTTATTACTTACGCTTCCCGTTCCTGCTTTTTCAATTGAAGAAATATCAGCCCCCATGAAACTAAAACAATGCCCTAACTCACCCAACTGTGTTTCTAGCCAAAGTAGTTCTGCCTCACATCAGATCAGCCCATTACCTTATACATCTTCAGTCGAAGAGGCTATGCAAAAAATCAAGACAGTCATTCTTGCATTTCCTCGTACAAAAATAATAGCTGAAAAAAAACACTATCTACATGCAGAATTCAAAACCCTGATCTTTAGATTTGTTGATGATGTTGAAATAGTCATCGATGATTCTGAAAAACGTATACATCTGCGATCAGCATCGCGTGTCGGTCGTTCAGATTTTGGTACCAATCGCCGCCGGATTGAAGAAATCAAAGAAAAATTTTTGCAGTAATTCAACTAAAAAATATCAACGTAGGGTAGAAAGTCACTGCCATTAAGTTAAGCCCTCTCCAAAGGGAGAGGGTTGGGTGAGGGGAAA
>CAYXVC010000225.1:0-2654 GCA_964468225.1 uncultured Gammaproteobacteria bacterium | reverse complement strand
CATCAACTACCGAGACAGCAAATTGATTGTCTTCGCGCTGCGGGTGCCTCACAAGCACACCTTTTATTCGCCCTGGTCCTTTGAATAATTCAACGGGTTCCATCATCCCGTGCATTGATTTCCTGACAAGATCAAATATCTTTTTTTGATTATCTGTTTCCTTGTTTTTCTGCGGTTTGGTCGGTTCCAGTGAATAGTTGTAGTATTGATTTGTTTGTTGAGAAGGTTGTTCTGCATGACTTGTTCGTGTCATTGTGCTGGATAGTAAGGCTAATACTGTAAAACTTATCAAGGTAATATTTCTCATGCGAAACCCTTTTTTAATCATTCGATGTTCAGGATGGTTGTTGTAAAATAAATTATATAATTTATTTTAGTTGCGTATTCGTTTTTTTTATGCATAATCAAGGTGTTCTTTAATCTTAGGTCTGGTTTTTGGTATGAGCGGTTTCGGTTCTGGTGACTTTATTAACGGGATGATTTGGCAGGATGCTTTTTCTGTTGGACAGGATGCTTTTAGTGATAATCCTAACTCTGCTGTATCTTTTCATAAGTACAATGCTTTGGTTGACGATTATAATTTTGTACACAACAAAGCGTTGATTTTGACTGATGAATTAACCCAGCGTGGAGCTGATGCAATTACACGCGAATATCAGGTTCAGTTTTTACTTCAAAAATTAGAACTCAGTGGTGCTAGTATGGATAGTATCTATGTTGCATTGAACTCTATTTTTGATGATGAACAGTCTCGGCGGACTAAACACTGGGATGATGCAAAACAAGCGCATAAGGAAGGTAGAATCATTCCTCCTTCTTTGCCGAAGCCTGATTTACCAATCAAATAAAATATATTGCTTATTTGTTTTGCCCAGGTAAAAACGCACCTTCGCCGCCTCTATTTTTACTGCCAGCCTGTTGCTTATTTTGTTTTGCCCTTGTTTGATTTCTTCCCGCTCCTCCAACAGCATTGGCAGCTTTACCAACACTAGCCCCTGCGCCACCAATACCTCCGGTTGCAACCTGGCGAGTCCTATCATAAACACCACCATCACCGCCAAGATGACTAGCGCCGCCTTCAATCCAGTTAAAGATTGCTGCGGGTGCTTCATTGATCAGGCTAAATATACGGTCAATCACAACAATCAGAAACGAACCGATCATGAACACAGTCATGACCACAGTTAATGGGCCAATAAATGCGTCAGCATGGAGTCCGTTATAGAATATGATGTAGCCTGTTCCAATAATCCAGATGATTCCCTTGATCGCAAAAAATACAAAAAAGAACGTCGCGATCATTAAAGGTGGCCTGAATACAAGGTTTGCAATCAGCAAGATTGAGCGCCGTGCATGTGGCCCAATTGCGCCTTCCCCTTCTGGTATTGCGATTGCGATTGCAATAATCGGTGCTGCAAGGATCGCTTCGATGACTAAAAGAAGCCATGTTATTACGCCTGACATCCATAAAAAGAATGGAAGTGACGGAAGGTAATATGCAAGCATCAGTCCGAGTATAAAGAGTGGTGTAAGAATCGCCATCATTAATAAAGCAATAAAAAACTTATTTCGATTGCTGTCTAGTTTTTTTGCGCTTTCAGCAATTTTTTCAGCGGTCGCCATATTGTTTGTTGAAAACTTTGACCGAATAAAATGAAATGTTTCGTAACCAAGATAGCCTACGATAACAACTTCACCTATTTGTATAATTCTGTCCCCAACTGTTTTCAGGTTTTGTATCGGATCACCTTCTGTTAACCCTGTCACCAGATACTCTGTAATCGACAAAAAACCATCACGGAACGCTCGGCTGATTTGAACATACACACCTGAAAACCACCCTTCATCCTCAATGGTTTTTTCAAGCTGTGCGGCTTTTTTAAAATCGTCAAGACTGTAGCCCGTATAAGAGCGCGTGGCATCCATCACGCTTTGATAATCATCCAGTACGGTTGCTGATACAGAGTTGCCGTCCATCGCGCTCACCTTAATGCGATGCTCTGTGATTAAGTCACGCGCACGTTCCTGAATGGATGCAATTGTCCAATACCATGATCCTGCCAGAATCCATCCACCTTGTTTTGCTTTTGCTGAGAAGTCATCAATCGCAGATGCAAAGCCTGCTTGCTCTGCTCGAATGATACGATTATTCAGTGTTGCGGTTCTCGTTTTATAGGTATTCAGCGCATTTCGCAAGGTGTTCGGATTCGCGGTATTGCCTGATATAATGTCGAGTGCAACAGGAAATAAATCATCAATCAGATTGATGACAGCTTCTTGTTTTAAGTCACAGGTTACACGTTGGTTTTCACATGGAATCGCAATACCACCAAGTTCACCCTCAAGATTGCTCATTGAATTAGGCACATTAAATTCCAGATAATATGCACCACCTTCACCATTTTCTGGGGTTCTTTTGGGGTTGGTGATGGTTTTTAGGTATCCGAGACTGAATGTATTTGGAACCCATGTCGATGTAAAATCTGCGAAAGCGGGTGTTGCATTCCCGTTTTTGTTCATTTGCTCAAGATAGGCTTGCGTGGTAATCGTTTTTAGTAATTCTTTTGATAAGATTGTGGCTTCAGTTTCTGCCCCAAGGTCTTGATCAAGTGCAACCATGGAGACTGTGTTGCTCTTCATGTAATCAATCGATT
>CAYXVC010000224.1:0-2655 GCA_964468225.1 uncultured Gammaproteobacteria bacterium | reverse complement strand
CCGTTCGCAATTTTTTCGGTGCATTTATTAGGTATTTCTTCCATTATGGGGGCAATCAATATTATCGCCACCATATTTAACATGCGTGCTCCAGCAATGACATTGATGAAAATGCCATTGTTTGTATGGACATGGTTGATCACAGCCTTCTTGTTGATTGCCATCATGCCCGTGTTTGCCGGTGCGGTAACGATGTTGTTAACTGACCGTTTTTTCGATACCAGTTTTTTTGATGCTGCGGGTGGTGGTGATCCTGTTCTTTATCAGCATATTTTCTGGTTTTTTGGACACCCAGAAGTTTATGTGATGATTTTGCCAACTTTTGGAGTGGCATCAACTATCATTCCTGTCTTTGCTCGTAAACCTTTGTTTGGCTATGCTTCAATGGTTTATGCAACAGCTGCAATTGCCTTCCTTTCGTTCATTGTTTGGGCGCATCACATGTTTACTGTGGGTATGCCAATTGCCGGCGAATTGTATTTCATGTATGCGACTATGCTGATCGCAGTTCCAACTGGTGTAAAAATATTTAATTGGACTGCGACCATGTGGAAAGGGTCGATGACTTTTGAAGCGCCTATGTTGTTTTCAATTGCCTTCGTGGTGCTTTTTACCTTGGGTGGTTTTACTGGTTTGATGATGGCGCTTGCTCCAGTTGACTTTCAATATCATGATACCTATTTCATTGTTGCCCACTTCCATTACACACTGGTACCTGCCTCTATTTTTATTTTGATGGCAGCGGGGTATTACTGGTTACCTAAATGGACGGGTAACATGTATGATGAAAAGCTGGCTCAGTTACATTTTTGGTTGTCGGCTATTTCTGTCAATATTCTTTTCTTTCCACAGCATTTTTTAGGTCTAGCGGGGATGCCACGTCGTATTCCAGATTATGCTATACAATTCGCTGACTGGAATATGATCTCTAGTATTGGTGCTTTTATCTATGGCCCTAGTCAATTAATATTTGTTTATATTGTGTATAAAACAATTAAAGGCGGAACCGGTGAGAAAGTAACTGATGAAGTTTGGGAAGGTGCAAGTAAACATGGTTTAGAGTGGACTTTGCCTTCACCTCCTCCATATCACACATTTACTACTCCTCCCGAAAAAGTTCCAACTGAACATTTCTAAGAGCTTATTAGGTAAAATTAACAATAGACACCTTGTCCTTATTGGCAAGGTGTCGGATGATAAGATGAATACGAGAAATAAAAATATTTTGACAGCTGTGGTTCTCATTGCAATAGCTACAACTATATATGTTTTTGCGGTTATGAGAGCTTTATCTCAATGATTGAAGGGATAGAACAAAAAAACACTCGATTAGTTAGAAAGTTGGTTTTTATTGTTCTGGGAATGTTCGGTTTTGGTTATGCACTAGTCCCTATTTATGATGTTTTTTGTGATATCACTGGGTTAAATGGGAAAACAGAGTCAGTAGCAACGGAAGAAATAAACTATGAAATTAATAAAAATAGAGAATTAACGATAGAATTTATTACTTCTTTAAACGAATCAACACCTATGGTATTTCGTTCAGAAACAAAGAAAATGAAAATTTACCCCGGGCAATATTACACGGTAAATTTTTACGCAGAAAATAAAACAGATAAAAAAATGGTAGCCAGAGCAATACCCAGTGTATCACCGGGAGCTGCGGCTGAATATTTAAAAAAAACAGAGTGTTTTTGTTTTTCGGAACAAACCTTCGAACCTAAAGAGGGAAAATCTATGCCAGTTCGATTTGTAATAGATCCGGCATTACCGGCACAGTATAAAACAATAACACTTGCCTATACTTTTTTTGACAATACCGATAACGGTAAAAAATAACAAGGGGTAGCTAATGTCTACAAGTGATGCTTATTACATTCCAAATAAGGCCGTCTGGCCTGTAATAGGAACAGCGGGTCTATTGATAATGTTTATTGGTTTTGCCAACTATTTGAATGGCAATAGCAGTGGTTCAACTATCATGATCTTTGGGTTAATGGTTTTTATAGTCATGCTTGCCGGATGGTTTACCCTGCAGGCAAGTGAAAGTGAATCAGGCATGTACAACCACAGTGTAGGGATTTCCTACCGGATGGGGATGATGTGGTTTATTTTTTCTGAGATTATGTTTTTTGCGGTTTTTTTCGGTACATTATGGTTTACCCGTAATTTATCAGTCGACTGGTTAGGCGGTATAGGTGATGGTCCAGGACGATCTTCAAATATGCTGTGGCCCGATTTTAAGGCAGTTTGGCCTACTAATGGACCGGGTAATCTTGGCGGCGAATTTGAAGAAATGGGGGCTTTTGGTCTTCCCTTTATAAACACGCTGTTGCTACTAACTAGTGGGGTAACTTGTACTTGGGCACATCATGGTTTGTTAGCAAAAAATCGTGATCAATTAATCAAAGGTCTGCTTGCAACGGTTACTCTTGGTTTTCTATTTGTTGCTTGTCAGGCATTTGAGTATTATGAAGCCTATCATGAAATGGGTTTGACTTTAGGGTCAGGTATTTACGGATCTACTTTTTTCATGCTGACTGGTTTTCATGGTTTGCATGTAACTATCGGTGCAATAATATTAACCGTGGTGCTATTTCGTAGCTGGAAAGGACACTTTACGCCAGAAAATCATTTTGCTTTTGAAGGTGCCGC
>CAYXVC010000223.1:0-2661 GCA_964468225.1 uncultured Gammaproteobacteria bacterium | reverse complement strand
TTTTTCAAATATGCCAAAGATGAATAACCGGTTCCATAATCATCAATTGAGAGCTGAAAACCCATCTCATGAATGCGCATGATTACTTCCATGGCTCTTTCAGGATCCGTCATAATTGAACTTTCTGTAATTTCAAGAAGGATCCACTCAGGACTTATACCAGCAGCAGATGCTATACCGGCTATCAAATCTGGAAATTCAGGGTCATGTAAATCTTTAGCTGATAAATTTACCGAAACCTTCAGATTCAAACCGTTACCATGCCAGTCAGCACACTGTTTGAATGCGTTTTGTAACACCCATATTGTCAGAGGATTTATCAGCCGTGTTCTTTCTGCTAAGACAATAAAATTGTCAGGTGTTACCAATCCATGTTTTGGATGATTCCAGCGCACCAGCGCTTCAACACCACATAACGATCCGGTCTTTAGTGACACCTTGGGTTGATAATAAAGCTCCATTTCATTGTTTCGAAAAGCGTGGCGCAGTTCACTCATTAGCGTTAAATGATGGGGGCTACTTTCATCAAAGGAAGAATCATATATGGCATAACCGTTATTTGATTTATTTGCCATATAAAGCGCTACACCTGCAAGTTGCACCAAATAATCAACATCCTCCCCATGCATGGGATAAAAAACAACGCCAATAGCAGTTTCTACAGTCAATTTAAACCGATCAACAATAAAAAATGGTTCCAGTTCACTATGAATCATTGATACCGTAGTCTCAATGGCTTTGACATCATGTTTTCCCGGTATCAACAAGGCAAAAACATTGCTGTCTAACTTGGCCAGACTGTCAAATCCTGAAATGCCGCTTTGCAAGCGCAAAGTAATTTGTTTAAGTACAATATCACTGCTTATTCTCCCTAAAGTGTCATAAATCTCTTTAAAGTTCGCTATTTCAATTAACAATATTGAGAATTCAGTCTCCTGAAAACGTGAGTTTTTTATTGCTTGTTCGACTCTGTCATAGAATAAAGCTCGGTTAGGTAAACGCGTCAAAGTGTCATGGGTTAAGGTGAAATTTGCCTGTTGTTCAAGAATTTCGGTTTTAATGCGCAGATTCTGTAAATGTTCAGTTTGATGATCAATCAAGGCCCCCGCTTCATAAGCTATGATAGAGCTAGAATATTGCCCCCAAAAAGCAAAAATAAACGGCACTATATTCAGTATCCATAGTGCATAGTTAGTTTTCTGAGCTTTTATAATAGCTGCCAGAGATAATTCACCTGCCTCATAGTAACTGACTAACAACGTCGCTATTATAATACTTGCCAAGGCAATGAGAACTCCCTTTATTGCCAATTTCGTTGCCCGGCCTTTAAGAATATTGATATTATGGCTGTTTAGGCCATTAGCGATAATAATTACCATAATTTCTCTTAAAATAGAATTCTATTAAGATAACTATAGCCTTATTTGCAAATCATTTTTGATATCCTCGACAGCTTCCAGTCCTACCGATATTCTCACCAGCCCGTCGACAATTCCTGCGGCCTGTCTAGCTTCTTCCGTCAATCGTCCATGCGTGGTTGTCGCTGGATGGGTTATTGTGGATTTAACATCACCCAGGTTGGCAGTAATCGAAAGCATGCGGGTTGCATCAATTAATTTCCACGCAGCTTTTTTCCCTCCTTTTAGTTCGAAGCTGACGACTCCACCGAAATGACTTTGCTGTTTTTTGGCCAGTTCATGCTGGCCGTGAGATTTTAGTCCTGGATAATGAACCCGGCTAACATCAGTTTGTTGATCAAGCCATTTAGCCAATTCAAAAGCACTGTCACAATGCGCTTTCATTCTGATTGCCAAGGTTTCCAGACCTGATAAAAACACCCATGCATTGAAAGGGCTCATGGTCGCTCCTCCAGTTCGTAAAAAAGGATAAATTGATTGTTCAATCAGTTCATCACTGGCGACAATAGCCCCGCCGACACAACGACCCTGTCCATCAATGTATTTGGTCGCTGAGTGGACAATAATATCCGCTCCTAATTCTAGTGGTTGTTGTAAAACAGGCGTGCAAAAGACATTATCAACAACCAGTAAGCAGTCATGTTTATGAGCAATATCGGCCAGAAGTTTAATATCCGCTATTTCAATTAGAGGGTTTGAAGGAGTTTCAAGAAACAGAAGACGAGTATTGGGCTTGATAGCTACCTGCCACGCCTCAGGATTAATTAATTCAACAAATGTCGTTTCAACACCAAATTTAGCAAAGTAATTTTGGAACAAAAGTACAGTATTGCCAAAAACACTGCGTGAACATACCACATGGTCACCTGCTTTCAGTAAGCCCATACCAACAGCTAGAATTGCGGCCATACCTGATGAGAATGCTAGACAGCGTTCACCTTTTTCCATTATTGCCAGACGCTCCTGAAAAGCGTTGACTGTAGGATTTGTGAAGCGGGAATATATATTGCCCGATTGCTGGCCAGTAAAGCGTAATTCGGCTTCTTCCGCATTTTTAAATACATAGCTTGATGTAGCAAATATCGGTATGCTATGTTCATCTTCAGCCGTACGCCGATGCCCCGCGCGTACTGCCTGAGTTTGCAAAGAATATTGTTTCGATTTCTTTTTGTTCATGTTTTCTTTTTGAATTAATTAGAGTCTGCTCAGTAAGTCAGCACAGGTTTATCAAAAAACATGCGGA
>CAYXVC010000222.1:0-2662 GCA_964468225.1 uncultured Gammaproteobacteria bacterium | reverse complement strand
GTGGGTGAAGATATTCGTGCCGGACGCTGGTGGTGGGAAGATCCAGACAATAAAGAGTGCGGGTTGCACGTTAAGAAATAACATATCGCCGCTGCCCACTCCGACACTAGTCGGGGTGGCAACAACAGCGCAAACCTAAACTTCAATCTCACCCGCGCTCACCACCCGATTACGCCCGTTTGCTTTGGCCTCATAAAGCGCCTTGTCAGCCTGACCAACCAGATACTCACCTTCTATCCGCATCACCGCCTCCTCATTCGTGGTGGGATTAAAGGTCGTCACGCCAATTGAGATGGTGACATTAAAATCCGCATGACCATCGACACTAAAGAGATGCTGCTCGATACTTTCTCGAATACGCTCTGCCACTTCCAGCGCCTCTTCTTCATCCGCCTGCGACAACAACGCTGAGAACTCTTCACCACCGTAACGCGACAACACATCACTACCACGCATCTGTGCTCGAATCAGCGCGGCAACATCACGCAACACCAGATCACCCACCTGGTGGCCATAGGTGTCATTCACATTCTTAAAGAAATCGACATCCAGCAACATACA
Organism: uncultured Gammaproteobacteria bacterium; assembly: GCA_964468225.1. GTDB lineage: Bacteria > Pseudomonadota > Gammaproteobacteria > JAADGQ01 > JAADGQ01 > S141-38. Next base: position 2,101 of record CAYXVC010000222.1, on the reverse strand, counting down.
GGAGAGCAGGCGCTTATTTCGCTTCGCCAGCCCCACCTCTTCTTTAAGACGCTGGTCAAAAAACCGACGATTATTGATCGCCGTCAGGGTATCGGTCAACCCCTGGCGTTTGAGGCGCTCAATGTTGACCGCATTTTCAAGACAGATTGAAACAGTCGCCGAGAGATGTTCAAAAAAATCAGTTCGCACGCCACGCTCAAAACGCTCCGCCGCGTAACTTCCGACATTAAGACTACCAATTAATTTACCCTGACGTACCAGTGGCAACAGCGCAACACTCTTCGGTGTACGGCGACGCGCAGGAAAAAGGGTGGAATGTTGACGCGCGCGATACGCGCCCAGTGTTGGAAAAAGAGACATCTGATAATAGGCATTCAGGTCATCATCCGATGAAGCAAACATCAGATGGGGTATTGAACTCAGCTCAACACTCTCGTCTTCCAACGCTCGTTGAATCTCGTATTCAGGATCCAGCAGCAGTAGCGTCACCTCATCCCAACGAAAGGTAGAATAATCTGGTGTCAGCACTGCCTCAATTAGGTCTTTCACAGAACTAAGGCCAATCAGTTTTAATTCCAGCGACTGAAAACGGCGCATCTTACGCTCATTCTTGCGCGCTTCTGCAATAAACTCATCTAAACGATGACGTAGAATTTTATTCTCAGATATCGGATCTTTAGGCATACCGATCTGTTCCAGCAAAAATGATGCACTCATAATTCCACGTCCCTCGTGCATCTGTTAATGTTAACCAGATAACCCCTTTGCTCAACATGGCGTATCGATATGTATGTAAAATCGCTTAATAACAGATTAAAAAGGTTGAAGGTAATGCAGCCTGCATTAATTGTGGTGCTCGCTTTGCTCTCTGCTTGCGCCACTTTTCGCCCCCACAACGATTCATTTCAAAACAATAGTTCGTCTTCCACTGCTTACGTAGTTAACGACCAGACAACAGATTTCTCTCGTTTTGCACCGATTTTTATTTCAGCGCAAACAGATCAATCTTTTAATCGCATTGGCCAGCCCTTCGCCCAACTCGATAACAACGGTAACGAAATTATCGCTGTCGATGCCAAACAATCGTATGCCTATGTCGATCAACAACCGTTTTCCACCAGCAACGGGCGCTACACCAACCTGATCTATCGCGTACATTTCGAGAAAACACCGTTTCGACTTTTCCCCTTTCACATCACTGCTGGCAATAACAACGGTTTGTTGGCAGTTATCACACTAGATGCAAAGAACAGGCCGATACTTGTTACCACCGTACATACCTGCGGTTGTTTCCTCGCGATTGTACCGACTAGCTACCTACCCGCCGCAGCGTATCCAGACGGCTGGAATCTGACATCACAATCGAATTACGGCATGACACTGCCGGGGCTTTTGAATTTTCCAATCGAATCTGATGACCAACAACGCATCGCCATCTACCTTAAAGAAGAGACCCATCGAGTGATGGATATTCAGCTACAGACACAAACAGAGATCGCTAGCCGATTTAACATCGAAACACTCAACATCGCACCCATCGCAGACCTAATGAAACTGCCACTTAGCAACGGCACCACCACACCATTTTTTGAAATCGAAGGCAGCCGCAAAGGTTATGTCAAAGGATCACACAAACCATTTGAGCGCCTGATGATTAGCTGGTGGGCGTTCGACTGGCGAGTCGGTGAAGACAAAGCCTATGGAGACAAACATAAGACTGGCGCTGTTTTTTATACCAGTTTGAAGCCATGGAATCGGCAGAATTCGGATATGTGGCCATTTGGGGAGTTTTTGGATTTTTGGGGGTGGCGGTTGTAGTCTCGTTTTGTGTCAGGTGATTGTTGTTTTCCACAGTAGATTTAGTCAAGGCCCTCTGTATATCATCATAGGCAAAATGTCCTCTGGTGGTGTTAATAGCGTACTCAATCGGTCATTGATAGCGATAAACTCCCTCATTCCATGCACTTTTTACTCGCCTAAAGCACCTACTGTTGGTACCAGAGAACAGAATTCCTGCTCGTGAAAAGGCCTCACACAGACTACTTGACCTTAAAGAAAGTCATTAATTCAGCGAGTGCGTTAGATTCATCATTCATTGATT
>CAYXVC010000221.1:0-2668 GCA_964468225.1 uncultured Gammaproteobacteria bacterium | reverse complement strand
AAAGGTGCAATAACCAAAGAAACAACGGACATTAATTTAACCACAATATTTAATGACGGCCCGGAAGTATCTTTGAAAGGGTCGCCAACCGTATCGCCACATATTGCTGCTTTATGCACATCTGTTCCCTTGCCGCCATGAGCACCACCTTCAATTAATTTTTTTGCGTTGTCCCAGGCTCCACCAGCATTAGCCATAAATAAGGCCATTAATACACCAGTAACCAATGAACCTGCTAGTAATCCGCCTAAAGCTTCTTTATTAAGAAAAAAACCGACTAAAACTGGGGTGCATATTGTTACCATGCCGGGGAGTATCATTTCTCGTAGAGATGCTTTGGTCGAGATTTCAATGCAACGATCTGAATCCGGTGGCGTAGTACCTTCCATAAGCCCTGGGATTTCGCGAAATTGGCGGCGTACTTCTTCAACCATATCCTGAGCCGCTTTTCCAACTGAATCCATAGTCATGGCTGCAACCAGAAAAGGGACGCATCCGCCAATAAACAATCCAATGACAACTAGCGGATCAAGTAAATCAATTACAGACAGACTGGCTGCCGCTGCGTAGGCAGAAAATAGTGCCAATGCTGTCAGCGCTGCAGAACCGATGGCAAAGCCTTTGCCTACAGCTGCAGTGGTATTGCCAATGGCATCCAGTGAGTCAGTAATAGCGCGTGTTTCAGGGCCTAGCTTTGCCATTTCACTAATGCCTCCCGCATTATCAGCAATAGGGCCATAGGCATCAACTGACATGGTTACACCGGTTGTTGCCAGCATACCCACCGCAGCAATACCAATTCCATAAAGACCGGCACAGCTATAAGCTACGAAAATGGCTGCACAGATACCTAAAACCGGTAAAACTGTGGAACGCATTCCAATTCCCAGCCCAGCGATGATGTTTGTTGCAGGGCCAAATTTAGAGGCATTAGCTATGGCTTCAACAGGTGCTTTTGATGTGTAGTAATCAGTAACACGACCGATAAAAATACCCACGATCGTTCCACCTAAAAGTGCATAAAAAGGACCATTTATAGAGGTGGTATCTCCGTTGATAACAAATTGAATATTAAAAGAACGGATGACAATGAATGAAAGAATTAAAAATAATCCGGCAGAAATCCAGGTGACTCCCTCTAATGCATGTGCGGGATTTATATTTTTAAGCAATTTCATACAAAAAACACCAATAATTGAAGCCAGTAGTCCTATGATGATTAATGCAATAGGTAAGAGTATGGCATTGGATTGCATGAGCATGTTGACATAATTTGTCGAGGAAGCAGCAATAGCAATTGTAGCAATTACCGACCCGACATAGGATTCAAAAATATCGGCTCCCATACCAGCTGTGTCGCCTACGTTATCCCCAACATTATCGGCAATTGTTGCAGGGTTACGCGGGTCGTCTTCAGGGATGTTGGCTTCAACTTTACCCACCAAATCGGCACCTACATCGGCTGCTTTGGTATAAATGCCGCCACCAATACGCGCAAATAATGCTATAGAAGAGGCACCCATGGCAAAGCCACTTAAAACGGTGTAGTTGAATGCATTTGAAGAGTCGATTAATGCAAAAGCAATGGATACACCTGTCAGACCCAGTGAAGCGACGGCCAGTCCCATCACCGAACCTCCACCAAAAGCGACCATTAATGCTGCACCCATGCCTTCTTTGTTAGCTGCTGCGGAAGTGCGTACATTGGCGCGAGTCGCGGCTTTCATGCCAAAAAAACCGGCAAACATTGAGCAGGCAGCACCGCCTAAAAAGGCATAGGCTGTTTCATGGTTGATTGAGAAAAAAATAAGAATTGCAACGAGAAGCACAAAAATAGACAGTATTTTATACTCGGCTTTTAGAAAAACCATGGCACCATCGTGAATCAATTCTGCAATGGCTTCCATTTTTTTAGTGCCAACGTCATGAGACAGGATATTGCGATAGATAATATAAGCAATTATTAATCCAACGATGCCGAAATAGGGACCAATGGAACCAAATAAATCAATACTCATTTAAACCTCCAATTATTATTATTTTTTATCATTGTGGATAATGCTATAAATTAAATAATTTAGCTACCGTTTTTTATAAAGTATGTTTTGAGTAGGTGGTAAAATATATCTTTTATGAAATGAATTTGGAGTATTAAGGTGCTAGGTAATTTGAGAAAAATGAAAGTAGAGCTGGGTAATCCAGTGCAATATCAATTGCCTTTAACGGAGAAGTTTTTCGACCTTAATCCACTGATAGGGAAGACCTTAAAGCTGGTTTTTACAGGTAATATTTTTTGTGTACATTGTAATCGTTCGATAAAGAAAAGTTTTAATCAGGGGTATTGTTATCCATGTTTTACCGCTTTGGCGCAATGTGATATGTGTATTATGAAGCCGGAAACCTGTCATTATGATGCAGGTACTTGCAGAGAACCAACATGGGGGGAAGAATTTTGTTTTCAGCCTCATTTTGTATATTTAGCGAACTCTTCGGGTATTAAAGTTGGGATTACCCGACAGACACAAATTCCTACGCGTTGGATAGATCAGGGGGCAATTCAAGCCTTACCCGTTTTTAAGGTTCAATCTCGCTTGATTTCTGGGTTAGTAGAGGTAGTTATTGCACAGCATGTCAGCGATAAAACCAGTTGGCAGAAAATGTTAAAAAA
>CAYXVC010000220.1:0-2670 GCA_964468225.1 uncultured Gammaproteobacteria bacterium | reverse complement strand
CGCAGGAAATTATTAACGCAAAGCCTGTTTCTGCTGCTGTTAAAGAATTTTTTGGTTCCAGTCAGTTGTCGCAGTTTATGGATCAAAATAATCCATTGTCTGAAGTGACCCATAAGCGGCGGGTTTCTGCATTAGGGCCGGGTGGTTTAACTCGAGAGCGTGCCGGTTTTGAAGTGCGTGACGTTCATACGACACATTATGGACGTGTATGTCCCATTGAGACGCCCGAGGGTCCCAATATAGGTCTGATTAATTCTCTAGCTGTATATGCCAGAACCAATGAATACGGGTTTCTGGAAACACCTTATCGGATAGTGAAAGATTGTAAAGCAACCAATGAAGTACGTTACCTTTCGGCGATTGAAGAGGGTAAGTATGTAATTGCACAAGCCAGTACTGAAATAAGCAATAATGGTGAATTGCTCAGTGATATGATCTCTTGTCGCCACCAAAATGAAACTATTTTTGCGTTACCAGAGCGTGTTCAGCTGATGGATGTATCGCCACGTCAAATAGTTTCTATAGCAGCTTCATTGATACCGTTTTTGGAGCACGATGATGCTAATCGTGCGTTGATGGGATCAAATATGCAGCGTCAGGCTGTTCCTACCTTGATCGCTGAAAAGCCATTGGTTGGTACAGGTATGGAGCGCATAGTTGCTGTGGATTCAGGCGTTACCGTTGTGGCTAAGCGCGGTGGGCTGGTTGATTTTGTTGATGCGGGTCGAATCGTCGTTCGAGTAAATGATGATGAGGCGATTGCTGGAGAAGCGGGTGTAGATATTTATACTCTAACCAAATATCAGCGTTCCAATCAAAATACCTGTATTAATCAGAAGCCACTGGTCAATTCAGGTGATATTATTGCGCGTGGTGATGTTTTGGCTGATGGCCCATCGACTGATATGGCGGATCTCGCGTTAGGGCAAAATATGCTCGTCGCTTTTATGCCTTGGAATGGGTATAACTTTGAAGATTCTATCCTGATTTCCGAGCGGGTTGTTCAAGAGGATCGTTTTACAACGATTCATATTGAAGAGTTAACCTGTATGGCTCGTGATACCAAATTGGGTTCAGAAGAGATTACAGCAGACATTTCCAATGTTGGAGAAGGTGCACTTTCCAAGCTGGATGAAACAGGTATTGTTCATATTGGTGCAGAAGTTAAGACGGGCGATATTCTTGTTGGAAAAGTGACTCCGAAAGGTGAAACACAGCTTACGCCGGAAGAAAAACTGTTAAGAGCTATTTTTGGTGAAAAAGCATCTGATGTGAAAGATACTTCCTTGCGTGTTCCGTCGGGTAAAGTAGGTTCAGTTATTAATGTTCGTGTGTTTACGCGTGATGGTGTTGAAAAAGACAGCCGTGCTTTGGCTAATGAAGCGGCTGAACTGAAAAAAATCAAGAAGGATCTGGCAGATCAATTTCGTATAGTAGAGGAAGATACATACCAGCGTGTAGAAAATATATTGGCAGGAAAAGTATCAGCTAAAGGTCCGCGCGGATTCAAAAAAGGCACAAAGATTACTGCGGAGGAGCTAACGGAGCTTCCTCGTGATAAGTGGTTTGAAATTCGGGTTGGTGACGATGCTCTGGATACGCAGCTTGAGCAGTTGAACGAACAGCTGAAACAAGAACAGAAAAACTTTGATGAACGTTATGAAGAAAAACGTAAAAAAATCAGTGCAGGGGATGATTTAGCTCCGGGTGTTCTGAAAATGGTCAAGGTTTATCTTGCTGTAAAACGTCGAATTCAGCCGGGTGATAAAATGGCGGGTCGTCATGGAAATAAAGGCGTTATTTCCATGATTGTTCCTGTTGAAGACATGCCGTATATGGAGGATGGAACACCTGTTGATGTTGTTCTTAATCCATTGGGCGTACCATCACGAATGAATATCGGGCAGATCCTTGAGACCCATCTTGGCTGGGCTGCAAAAGGTTTGGGCGCCAAAATTGGTAAAATGCTGGATGCTCAATCCAGCCCTGAAGATGTGCGTGGATTCCTGGATCGCATTTATAACTCAAGTGGCAAAAAAGAAAACCTTGATGAGTTAACAGGTGAAGAAGTCATGACGCTTGCGGGTAATCTGCGCAGTGGTGTTCCGATGGCTACGCCTGTATTTGATGGCGCTGCAGAAACTGAAATTAAATATATGCTTGATTTGGCAGATTTGCCTGAAAGCGGTCAAACCATACTTTATGATGGGCGTACAGGTGAGGCGTTCGATCGACCCGTCACCGTTGGTTACATGTACATGCTAAAACTTAATCACCTTGTTGATGACAAAATGCATGCGCGCTCTACTGGGCCATATAGCTTGGTCACACAGCAGCCATTGGGTGGTAAAGCTCAGTTTGGTGGCCAACGCTTTGGTGAGATGGAGGTTTGGGCGCTTGAAGCATATGGGGCTGCTTATACATTGAGTGAGATGTTGACCGTTAAATCAGACGATGTGGCAGGTAGAACAAAAATGTATAAAAATATTGTTGATTCAGATCACCGTATGGAAGCGGGTATGCCTGAATCATTTAATGTTCTATTAAAAGAGATCAGGGCGCTTGGCCTTGATATCGAGCTCGAACAGAAGTAGCGAGCGACCCCATTAAGTGAAATATCTGCCTCCATAGTTTGATGGAGGCAGACAATGAAATTGATTAAAGATTTAT
>CAYXVC010000219.1:0-2680 GCA_964468225.1 uncultured Gammaproteobacteria bacterium | reverse complement strand
GAGCCGTCAGATTTACAGTCTGATCCCTTTGGCCACTCGGGAACCCCTCCAGCAGCAAGCGGGGCATTCTGCTCAATATCACAACAGCTGTCAATAGTTAATTTGACTTTTTAGAACACCGTACGATATCTATAATCAACAAATAGTTTTTTCTACCAAGAAAACACAATGGTATAATACCTCTTAAATAATAACTAAAATTCAAAAGGAACATATAATAATGAGTAAAAAAAGCATTCTTGTCACTGGTGGTGCTGGCTATATTGGAAGTCATGCTGTTCGCCAACTGGGCGAAACTGGTTACCACGTTATTGTTCTTGATAATCTTTATACCGGCTTTAAAGAGTCCGTTTTGAGTGGTGAACTCGTTATTGGCAATTGCGGTGACAAAGAACTTGTTTCCAAACTCCTGAAAAAACATCAGATAGACACCGTCATGCACTTTGCTGCAAGTACTATTGTGCCCGAATCTGTATCAGACCCTCTCAAGTACTATAGCAACAATACCTGCAACACCCGCAATTTACTGGAGTGTTGCGCCAAAGCAAATGTCAAAAACTTTGTTTTTTCTTCTACCGCCGCAGTATATGGCATTCCTGACAATCCATACATCACCGAAGAAACACCTACGAGCCCAATCAACCCTTACGGAACATCCAAACTAATGAGTGAATGGATGTTACGTGATTTAGCCGCCGCCAGCAATCTTCGCTGTGTTATTTTGCGTTACTTCAATGTTGCTGGATCTGACCCAGAATGTCGTATTGGGCAATCCACAAAAAAAGCGACCCTCTTAATCAAAGTTGCTGTCGAAGCAGCAATCGGGGTTCGTGAAAAAATTTCTGTGTTTGGCACAGATTATCCAACTGAAGATGGCACTGGAATACGTGATTACATTCACGTAGAAGACTTAGCTTCCGCCCACCTAAAAGCACTCGACTATCTGAAAGCAGGCGGTGACTCTGTCACACTAAACTGTGGTTATGGTCATGGCTACAGTGTTCGACAAGTACTTGACACTGTAGAAAAAGTCAGCCAAACCAAATTAAACATTTGCGAGGAACCACGCAGAGCGGGCGACCCACCCGCATTGATAGCAACAGCTGAAAAAGTGAGAAATCTGCTGAACTGGCAACCACAATATGACGATCTGGAACTTATCGTAAAAACTTCTCTTGCATGGGAACGCAAGCTACACAAACAAACATAACTCAAAACCAAGTGAAGCGCCTTTCATTTTCGTGCAAGGCGCCTCTCCTTCAATTGAGTCAATAAGCATTTTTATTAACAAAGCCTTTAAACACTGTAAAAAATATTATTCTCAAGTCAAGCCATACTGACCAACGCCGAATATATGCCAGATCATACTCTACTCGCCGCTGCATTTTATCCAGCGTATCTGTTTCACCACGCCACCCCTCTACCTGAGCTAAACCCGTAATTCCCGGTCTGACTTTGTGACGCAACATATACCCTGAGATCAGCTTTCGATATTGCTCGTTATGCACAACAGCATGCGGACGCGGCCCCACGACAGACATCCGCCCTTGCAATACATTGATGAATTGTGGCAATTCATCAAGCGATGTACGCCGCAAAAAAGCACCAAAAGGGTACACTCGACTGTCATTTTTTTTGGCCTGAACCACCCCGTCATTGTTTTCGCTGACAGACATCGTGCGAAACTTCCACACCTCTATTTTATCGCCACGCAACCCATATCTATTTTGTTTGAATATAATACTTCCTGGCGATGAAAGTTTGATCTTGATAGCTATTAGCAACATTGGCAGCGCAATTAAAACCAAAATAATAGTTGCTAAAATGAAATCTTCGATACGCTTTACCATTCCATCAACACCATAAAATGGAGTTTCAAAAATACTGATAGCAGGCAAACTCCCCACATTACTCCATCTTGAATTCATCAAATCAGACATAAAGAAATCGGGCACTAAATAAACGGATGCGGTAGTATCAGACAACCCTCCTACAAGCTTTTTAATGCGCTCTTCAGCCTTCATCGGCAATGCAATATAAATCACATCAACACCACCTTCTCCTGCCAGCTTCAACAAAGCATCAAAGTTACCTATAATTGGCAAGGGATCCTCAACTAAAGGACGAGAACCCACCGGGCTCCTGTCATCAAAAAAACCGATAGGCTTTAAACCCATCCACGGCCCATTAATAATTGATCGCGCCAACTGCGCACCCAGCTCTCTGGCACCCACAATAGCAACACTACGAGTGTATTTTCCACCACGATAAAGGTGGCCCAGAATTTTTTTCAGGATAACTCGCCATACAACTAATACGAGTGGCGTAATCAGAAACCAGGTCATCATAATCAAGCGCGAATAAGTCGCTGATGTTTTTGTTGCGTAACCGAGCAACAACAAGCCCAAAACGACCATCAACCAGATAACCCAGATCTTTACCGCCTGCTGCCTTAGAGAGGTAATGCTCCATGAGCTGTACAAGTTTTGTACATGAGAAAATAATACAAACAATCCCACTGCAGACAGCAGCGTGACCGTATAAAACTCACTCCAGCGTCCGTCATGAATGAGAAATGAAAACCACAAACTGACTCCAACCAAGCCAACATCAAAAAATCGTGAGGCATTCACAACTGCCGACCCGTACTGCTGCATAAAACCTTCCTAAATCAAGATTA
>CAYXVC010000218.1:0-2688 GCA_964468225.1 uncultured Gammaproteobacteria bacterium | reverse complement strand
TATCAGTGATGACCTGCGCAGCCGTGAAGATGATTTAATCTGGCGCCTTAAATGGGGCGATGACTGGGTTTATTTATACCTGTTATTAGAATTCCAGTCAACCACTGACCATTTTATGGCGGTGCGCATTTTGGGCTATATCGCATTGCTTTATCAGGATATTATTCGCTCTGACAAACTTAAGCGGGGTGATAAATTACAGCAATAATCTGCCAAAATATTTCCCGATACAAAACAAACACATAGGCACATTTATGAAAATCAGTTTTCGCGAAGCCAATTAGTCCTAGACAACCCCATCCAACATAAGTATCATTTAGTGGGATTCTCACCCTAAAGAGACCGTGATCCCATGAAAATAAAAAAACACCTCAGCTTCACTGCGCTTATAAAAATGATCTCTGGCAGCTTCCTGAGCTGGCCAGATCCCCGGCGCAAAAAAAGTACCCTCCATACGATTCATGATGCAGTGATGAGTGCTTTGGCCTGTATGTACTTCCAGGAACCTTCACTCCTCCAGTTTCAAACCGAGATGGAGAAAAGCTATCATCAAAATAACCTGCGCACCCTCTTTGGCGTGACCACAATTCCCAGTTCAAATGCAATAAAGGAAGTTCTAGACAATCAAGATAGCCAGCAGTTTCAGCCTATTTATAAAAATATTGTTCAACGTCTACAGCGCGGCAATCAACTGAAGCAATTCGACTTGCTTCCGGGGTTGAAAATATGCTCAATCGACGCAACACACTATCACACCTCGCACTCCATAAAATGTAAATGCTGTCTAACAGCAAATAAAGACTCCCTCGACAAACCTACCCGTTATTACCATGCCGCGATTATGCATCCAGATGTAAAACAGGTGATTCCAATTGGCGTTGAACCCATTAAAAATACCGATGGTACAAAAAAACAGGATTGTGAAACCAATGCTGCTAAACGACTTATTCCCGAATTACGCCAACAATTCCCTAAAATGAAGTTAATTATTACCGGCGATGACCTCTTTTCTCGCCAGCCAATGATTGAAACGGTATGTGAGCATAACTTCGAGTATATATTCGTCGCTAAACCATCAAGCCATAAATTTATGATGTCATGGATTGAAAACCATAGCCCTCTCAATGAAATTCAGACAACGGATGAAAAAGGACGAACTGTTATCTACCAGTGGATGAATGATGTGCCCTTGGTCAAAAATGATCAAACATTTAAGGTCAATTTCTTCCAAAAAAAGACAATCACTCTGGACGCATTAGGCCGCCAAAAATACTGCCGTACCGAAAGCTGGGTTACCTCAATTGAAGTGAACGCCGAGCTTGTGAGCTTGTTGGTGAAAGGAGCTAAAACGCGCTGGAAAATTGAGAACGAATGTTTTAATACGTTAAAGAATCAAGGTTACCATTTGACCCACAACTATGGACATGGCGAAAAGCATCTTGCCTTTAATTTTTATCAGTTAACCTTACTCGCTTTCACGCTCCAGCAGGTGGCTGAGTTGTGCGACATAGCTTACCAGACTTGTCGTAAAGTGGCTGGCAGTAAACGTAGCCTTTGGGAAAAACTGCGTACGCTTATTAATTTCAACATTTTCGAAAGTATGGAGCAACTGCTAAAGTACTTTTTAGATTGCGAAGCATACGACATTATCAATGGATATGTGCAGGAACGTAGTCCGCCATAGTTGATGATTCACTGCACACTTAAACCTTTGACCTCTACAGTTTCTTGCGGATGCAACATTCATTTTATGCATCAGGCTCCCCTGTGCCTGCCATTCTTGTTTTGTAGTATTTTTCCTTTTTTCTTTGCGTTATTTTGGTGGTTCGATGCAAATTGACGCATTCAAAACCACCGAAAAACGTAATATCAGTATTTTTGATAGGGATTTAAGAAAAATTGACCCGAAAAATAACTCGCAGATAATTGCTGCCCTTGGCAGAGCCAGGGGGTTACTTTTTAATAATTAATTTTAAGATATGATATGATATAGATATTTGTCTAACCTTTAATTAATTTGGAGTTGCGATTCGTGGTAACTGTTAACACTCGCCGTTCGGTCATGACCTTATTTTCTTCACCTACTTGCGCCTTAAGTCACTGCGCAAGACTTGCTTTGCATGAAAAAGGTGTCACTGCTGAAATTGAATACTTTGATCCTAACGATCCACCAGAAAGCCTACTGGAATTAAATCCTAACGGCACATCACCAACACTCGTTGAACGTGACCTGGTCTTATATGATTCGCGCATTATAATGGAATATCTGGATGAACGCTTCCCTCATCCACCGCTGCACCAAATGGACCCCGTTTCTCGCGCTTATGCACGTATGGTAATCAAACGCATTGACCAAGACTGGTACCACCTACTAGATGAAGTATTAAACTCCGGGGAAAAAAAATCCGCACGAGCTAAAAAAATGCTAAAAGAAAGTCTCATCTCATCGGTTCCATTATTCGCGGCAAATGAATTTTTTATGAGTGAGGACTTTTCTTTAATTGACTGCACTTTGGCCCCTTTATTATGGCGCTTACACAGCATTGGCATTGAGTTACCAGAAAACGCCAGCGTCATTAATGCATACGCCCAACGTCTATTCAAGCGCGAAGGCTTTATTGCTAGCTTAAGCGAGGAAGAACAAGAAATGGTCAAAGCACCCGGCAAAAAATGACCTCTCTAAAACCC
>CAYXVC010000217.1:0-2701 GCA_964468225.1 uncultured Gammaproteobacteria bacterium | reverse complement strand
ATCGATTAAAAGCCATTCACCAGTGGTTGTTGAACGAAGTGAAATTAGGCAGTTTTGACCTGAAACCTGCTTCCAGTGATGCCAGCTTTCGGCGTTATTTTCGTGTTGATACAGGCACCGAAACTTTTATTGTGATGGATGCGCCACCCGAAAAAGAAGATTGTCGGCCTTTTGTGGATATTGCGAAGGTATTGGGGCAGGCGGGCTTAAATACACCGACTATTATTGCGCAAGATCTGGAGCAAGGCTTTTTATTACTGACTGATCTGGGTACACGTCTGTTTTTGAATGAGTTGAATGATGATACGGTCGAATCACTTTATGGTGATGCACTGAGTTCACTTCAGAAATTACAGAAAATTCCACATGACAGCTTGCCACTGCCGAGCTATTCTTCTGATCTTCTGCAACAGGAGATGATGTTATTTCATGACTGGTTTCTGGAGCGGCATCTTGGCATTAAACTCAACAGAAAAGAGCAGGCTGTTTTATTTGAAGCATTTAAAATATTGACGGAATCCGCGCTTGAGCAGCCCCAGGTTTGGGTGCATCGGGATTATCATTCACGTAACTTGATGGTGTTTGAAAAAGGGAGTTCAGGTATTCTGGATTTTCAGGATGCTGTGATTGGGCCTGTGACCTATGATTTGGTATCGTTGTTGCGAGATTGTTATATCGCCTGGCCCAGAGCGCAGGTGGAGGCGTGGGTTACAACGTATTATCGTGATGGTGTTAGTTCGTATGACATTTCCGAACAAAAGTTTTTACGCTGGTTCGATCTGATGGGTGTGCAACGCCATTTGAAGGCGATAGGGATTTTTTCACGTTTAAAAATTCGGGATGGAAAGCCCGGTTATCTTGGCGACATTCCGCGCACATTGGATTATGTCAGAGATGTTTGTGAACGATATGAAGAATTAAAATCATTCAGGCAGCTTTTGGATCGAATTCCTGATGATGTAATACCCATACGATAAAGCGTATGGGCATAAATGTTCCTAAATATAATCAATACTGATGCGATCTCCGGCGATGGGTCGGAAATGGTGATCTGCAAAAGCTACATGTGCAGGGTGGTTGCGGTAGCTGTCGATGGTCGCCGGATGAGCGAAGCGTATCAGCCAACAGTAGCGGTATTTTGCCCCCTCTTGTACTGCCTCTCCCGTGAATACTTCACGCACACCAGGAATATTGCTTAGCACACGCAGCCCTTCTTCCATCAGTGATTCTATGCTCGCCGAAGATTTCTGTTCAACATTGTATATGATCAAGTGCTCTACAGGTGACCAGGATTCGCAGCTGGCCAGTATCTCTTCGGCACGGTTGGCACTGCCCCATAGACGAATACAGCGCTCTACCTCGTGACTGATCGTTGCAGCGATACCTTTGACCAGATTTGTGTAACTACTGTCCAGAGTTGCTTTGGTATTATCAATGATACCCTGTCCGGCAGCATCAGACAGCGCGGTATAGTAGTTTATTTTGGCAACACCATTTGCAATCAGGCGCTGGAATTGATTATCGGAGAGGCCGGTGCCTCCGTGGATCACTAAGGGTATTTTGAGTTCATTGTTGATCTGCTCAAGGCGTTGAAAATCCAGCTCAGGCTCTCCTTTCAGTCGTCCATGCACTGTGCCAATGGATACGGCCAGCATATCAACGTTGGTACGTTCCACGTAAGTTTTAGCTTCAGCAGGTGTGGTGTACACCAGCGCTCCTGAATGGCGTTCGGCATCTTCACCTTCGACTCCGGCTACATAACCAAGCTCCCCCTCTACTGGCACACCGCAACTATGTGCCATATCAATTACTGCACAGGTTGCAGCGATGTTTTCCGATAACGGCATCTGAGATGTATCTACCATGACACCATTACAACCAAGCCTGATTCCCTGTATGGCCGATTCCAGACTGGCACCATGATCCAGATGAATCGCAACTGGCACTGATGCCCGTTTTGCTGCTGCCTCAACGGCGGGCATGAGTAGCTCGAAGTCGAAATAGTCAAAATGGGACTCGGCGAGGCTCAGGATAACTGGAGCACGGCAACGCTCGGCTGCATCCATGATGCCTTGTAAAAAGTCCAGACTGACCAGATCGAAGGCTCCGACCGCATAGCCATTTTCATAAGCGTGGTTTAGCATGTCGCGCATATTTACCAGCATGGTTTACTCCTCGTTGAAAATATTCAAAAATGATTTGATGTGAAATAGAGTGGATAATCGCACATTTCTTTCAGCAATTCTTGTAAATAGCTATTGACCAGTCATCTCAGGGCTTTCAGGGAGTGTTTGAGGTGAACCCCAAATCAGGGTCATCTTTGTCGCCTCTTTTTTAACCGTTTTCAATAAAATTTGATCAGAGCTTATTTTAAATGATGGAATCTTCGAATCTTCGAAAGGTAGAGTAAGTGCGGGCCAGATGGGGCGTAGGGTTTGAGATGAAATATTTCCTGCCCAGAGAACTTCTGTTTTTCCTGTGGGCATCGTAACGGTCGTTTGTGTCGGCCAGAATTGAAGTACCTGGCGTTGCTTTTTGGTGTCGTCGGGAGTGACTAATATCAATTGACCTTGTTCTCTTTTATTTAGAGTTAATACAGGTAGCTGACTGATCGGACTGTCGTGTGTAAGGAGCAGGAATGCACTGGTTAAATTCAAGTTTTCCGGTGTTTGCCAGTCTGATTTCTTTAATTGATTTTCCA
>CAYXVC010000216.1:0-2731 GCA_964468225.1 uncultured Gammaproteobacteria bacterium | reverse complement strand
GTGGCGGAACTGGTAGACGCGCCGGATTCAAAATCCGGTTCCTTCACGGGAGTGAGAGTTCGATTCTCTCTCTCGGCACCATTATCTCTAAAACAGAGTCCTTCTGTTATATTTCTATCGTAAATAATTTGATTGCATTAGTGCTTGATTGTTTTAGTATGAAATTTATATACTCTGAAAAGCTTCACTAGATGAATATTTTTTTAAGTTTAAATAACATAGAAATGAGAGGAACATAAATGAGCGTTTTAGTTACTAAACAAGCCCCTGGTTTTACTGCAACGGCAGTGATGCCTGATAATAGTTTTAAAGAAGACTTTAAACTGTCTGACTATAAAGGGAAGTATGTTGTACTTTTCTTTTACCCCCTGGATTTTACTTTTGTTTGTCCTTCAGAAATTATTGCATTTGATCATCGCTTAAAAGAGTTTGAAGAGCGCGGTGTTCAGGTGATTGGTTGTTCTGTAGATTCTCACTTTTCTCATTTGGCGTGGAAAAATACCGCAATTAATGATGGTGGTATTGGTAATGTTCAATATCCGCTGGTTGCAGATTTAAGTAAAAGTATTGCACGTGATTATGATGTGCTGTTTGGCGAAGAAGTTGCACTGCGCGGCTCTTTCTTGATTGATAAAGAAGGGTTGGTGCGCCATCAGGTTGTGAATGACCTGCCTTTGGGGCGTAATATTGATGAAATGTTACGTATGATTGATGCATTGCAGTTTACGGAAGAGCATGGCGAAGTTTGCCCGGCAGGCTGGAAGACTGGAGATAAAGCGATGATTCCAACCGCTGAAGGTGTTGCTTCATATTTGGAGTCGGAGTCTAAAGGGTTATAAACCTAAATCTTTGAGAGGGAACGGTAACTTTCGCTGTGCCCTCATTGTCGTTCCTTATCCGGATATTTTGAGTGTATGTAATGCAGAAAATTCTTGTTGTTGGTGGGGGAGGGCGTGAGCATGCTTTGGCATGGAAGGCGGCTAAATCACCTAAGGTCAGTCAGGTTTTTGTTGCGCCCGGTAATGCGGGTACTGCACTTGAGAATAAAGTAGAAAATGTTGCTATTGCAGCAGATGATATTACTGCACTGATTGATTTTGCACAAAAAGAGCGCATTAATCTGACTATTGTCGGACCGGAAGTGCCATTAGTGATGGGTATTGTCGATGCATTTTCCGAAGCAGGGTTACGCTGTTTTGGGCCGACACGTGATGCGGCACAATTGGAAGGTTCAAAAGTATTCACGAAAGATTTTTTAGCACGTCACCATATACCCACTGCCGCTTATGGTGCATTTACCGAGATCAAGCCCGCTGTTGATTTTATTCTCCAGCAAGGTGCACCTATTGTTGTAAAAGCGGATGGCTTAGCGGCAGGTAAGGGAGTGATTCTCGCTCAAACTGAAGATGAAGCGATAGCCGCTGTTGAAGATATGTTATCGGGCAATGGTTTTGGCGAAGCGGGCCATCGTGTGGTGATTGAAGAGTTTTTACTGGGAGAAGAAGCCAGCTTTATTGTGATGGTCGATGGTAAAAATATTTTGCCATTGGCCACCTCACAAGATCATAAAGCACGTGATGAACAGGATAAAGGGCCGAATACCGGAGGAATGGGCGCATATTCACCTGCTTCGGTTGTAACGAAAGTTATGTTTGATCGCATCATGAGTGAAGTGATTGAGCCGACAGTGAAAGGTCTTGCCCGTGAAGGGATATCTTATACAGGTTTTTTGTATGCTGGTGTGATGATTGATGCGGCCGGTGTGCCCAAAGTGCTTGAGTATAATTGCCGCTTTGGTGATCCTGAAACTCAGCCCATTTTAATGCGTTTGAAGTCTGATATTGTCGAATTGTGTGAGGCGGCTTTGGATCAACGTTTGAATCAGGTTGAAGCAGAATGGGATTCTCGTGCGGCATTAGGCGTTGTGTTGGCGGCGGGCGGTTATCCTGAACAATACGACAAAGGCGAAGTGATTCGTGGACTTAATAAAAACAGCATAGACCATGCAAAAATATTTCATGCAGGAACAGCAAGCCAGAATGGTGATGTAGTGACTGCCGGGGGGCGTGTATTATGTGCATGTGCTTTGGGTGATTCTGTTGCACAAGCACAACAGCGAGCTTATCAACTGGTTGATCAAATTGACTGGAATGGAATGTTTTACCGTAAAGATATTGGCCATCGTGCCATTGAACGTGAAAATCAAGAGAAAAAATAGTTATGAAACAACCTTGCAAACTACTTAATTGAGTGATTGGAAATTAAGATGTGCTGCTAGAGTGGTTCACGGTGGGGGGGTGATTGCTTACCCCACCGAAGCCGTCTATGGCTTGGGTTGTGATCCCTGGAATGAAGAGGCTGTTTTTTCATTACTGGCTTTAAAGCAGCGTTCTGTTGAGAAAGGATTGATATTGATTGCATCAAACTTTCAACAGTTGGCTCCTTTTGTGGGGGAGCTTGACGCTTCGATGAATCGGCGTATTTTACCTACTTGGCCGGGGCCTGTTACTTGGCTGGTTCCTCCTGCTTCGTGTTGCCCTTCGTATCTGTGTGGCCAGCACAGTACCATTGCTGTACGAGTGACTCGTCACCCGTTGGTGATCGGTTTATGTCGCCAGTTTGGTTCTGCTTTAGTTTCTACTAGTGCAAATATTCAGGGGCAAATGGCTGCCCGTACTTCACTTCGGGTTCGCAAAATATTTGGTAAGCAGTTGGACTGTATTTTATCAGG
>CAYXVC010000215.1:0-2749 GCA_964468225.1 uncultured Gammaproteobacteria bacterium | reverse complement strand
GGTGAAATGAACAAAAACGGGATGCAGGTTAGGAATAATTTCAGGCATTTAGTGCTCCTTGATTTTTTAAATTTCGTCTATCGTCGCTTCAGAACGTGTTCGGATTCGGTAGAGTTTCTCCACCGGCAGCACGGCAACAATGCCATCACCTTCCAGACCCACATGAGCCATCTCCATGATGGCCTGAGCAATGGCATCAGCCTGGGATTCAGTGGTAAATATTTCGACCCGGGCATGATTAACCATCCAGTCTCTGGAGTAGAAGTCTGCATATTCACCATAGCCCTTGACCTTAGTCACACTGATGCCTCGCACCCCCATCTCTTGTAATTTTCGCTCTACTTTTTCCAATACATCACACCGGATAATGGCAGTCACTTTGCGATAGTTCATTGCGTTACCTCTGATAGCTCCTCGGTTAAGTTCCCGGCGGTGGGCGGTTACAGCAAGGTGCTGCCGGCGCGGCCAGGTTATCCAGTTCGATCTCTTCACTGTTATCCACCCAGCCACGGCGTAGACGCTCCAACCAACTGCCACCAAGCTGCAGGCCGACCTCGACCAACATTTTTTCGATCTGACTCTCTGTCACCTGTAGCAGATCATAGGTAATCTCTATTTTGTCACCCTCAACAGTCACCTCCTTCACACCCATCATTTCCATTAAATAGGGAGTGAGCAGATCCGTGACCTCACTCTCCAATGGTTCGTCCAGGCGTATGGTTCGACGCTTGAGAATTTCGTTCTGTCCCTTTCTAACATTGGCACTGTAGAGACCAGGATGGGCAACAAACGTTTCCCGACACTGCCCGGAGCAGAAATAGAAATACATTTTTTGGTGTTTTACTGAAGGTATTTCAGCCTCCGCCGTCATACCACATACAGAGCAAATGTCACTAAGCTGCTTCATCGCACACCTCTTTTTCCTGTTTGTCCATAGCGGCTACGGTGCAGCCCTGGGAGAGTAGGAGCAGTTCATAGGGCCTCTCCTCTTAAGATTAGCTCTTATCGAGTTACCCCCATTGAACAATATCCACAAGAGGTAGACAAACTTGCTGCTGCTTTGTGCAGTTATGAAGTTGTATAGATCTAAAGAGTAACAACCAGTCTCTGTCCATCGTGTGACACGTGCATTACAATTTTGTAATGCACGCGCCTTCATGACTGTTAGTATCTAATTGTTTTATAACACTAAAAACCCAATTTCTTCCTTTTCCCTTATTAGGGCCTGTTAACACTAAGTTTAAAGCAGCGTTTTAAAATTAGTGTTAACAGCCCCTAATAAAACACCAAAATTTGCTTTCACATCAAAAACCTAACGTTTTTTAGGATAAAGTCCTAATCAAAATTATTTTCATGTCGCTACATATCTTGCCAGGGATCAGCAAAGGAGTGCGCTGAATAGTAAGACGAAAAGGAATGAATCTGAGATTTTGAGTACATAGAATACTTATCCATTCAAACGGAAAACAGTTGGATAACTAACCAACCTCATATATCTATCCCTAAATCAGGAGAAATTTTGCCGTGAAGAGAGAGCTAATTAACCCACACAAAACAGTAAATCGACTATTTTCCTGCCTCTTAGCCATTGGTTTGTTGTTAAGTGAAATGAGTTTTGCTGTGGCATTAAGCGATGAAGATGTCGCTAAAAATATGACTACGCTATTTCGTGCTGCACGTGCTGTCATTTCTCATAACCAAACCCATATCAATGATGCCTCTAAAAGTGACAAAGGCCTATCTGGGGATTTTGTTGCAAGCAAAGCCAAAGAGAACTTCAGTAAAGCCACTGGACATGATTTGGATGACAACAGTGATGATGCCACAGCCATGTTAAATGCGATTCGCACGGTAATGGATCAAGCACAACTATTGATAAATGAAGAAGGAAAAGGTTTTAAAGGCTTTCTTCCCGCCATATTTGCCAAACAGGTTGCCGATGAATTCACCAAAAACATGGACGGCAAAATGCGTATTAAACTGACCGCACCTAAAAAATATGTACGCAATCGTGCCAATCGTCCCGACAGATGGGAAAGCGATATTATCAATAACAAATTTATGAGCACCAGCTATGAAAATGGTAAACCTTTTTCTGAAATAGCTATGCACAAAAACAGAGAAGCTTATCGTTATATCCTTCCCGAGTACTACAATGAGAGTTGTTTAAAGTGCCACGGCAGGCCTAAAGGTGAAAGGGATATAACCGGTGGTAAAAAAGAGGGTGGTAAGCTGGGTGAGTTAGGTGGTGCCATTAGTTTCACCATCTACAAATAAGTGATAAACGAGACTGCGATCATGAATGCATTAAAAAATTTAAGTATTACAGGTAAACTAGCAGCTATGAGTGGCATCATCCTATTGATGGTCATAGCCTCCATGCTCTATATTTTTAATGCCATTGGACAAGAAGTAATGCTTATTAAGTCCCAAGAGCAGGTGGTTGTGGAGCAGTCTCAATTGGTGGACAAACAAGCAACGTTAAGCAAACACCAGGAAAAAGCACTTTTTAGCCTGGATTTAGCGTATGATTTTTCTAATAATTTTTCACAGATGCGTTATTGGTTATTTGATTTAGCTGTGAGTTGGCAAACAGAAGCCGAAGAAAATTCAGAAAAATATCGCGACCAAACCCTCGCTCAATTAGACAAGTTAGGTGCTGTTGATAAGGAGTTTACTGTTTGGGTGGGCCCTGAAATCGAGTCCATCTATAATACTATGATTAACGCGGTCGATGCTTATGCCGATG
>CAYXVC010000214.1:0-2755 GCA_964468225.1 uncultured Gammaproteobacteria bacterium | reverse complement strand
CGGGCTTTGATTGCCATGACGTACATATGAGCGATCTATTGGCAGGGCGAGTATCGCTCTCTGATTTTCAGGGGCTCGTTGCTTGTGGTGGTTTTTCTTATGGTGATGTCTTAGGCGCAGGACAAGGCTGGGCAAAATCCATTTTATACCACAACAATACGCGTGATGAGTTTGCCGAGTTTTTCTCACGCTCTGATACGTTTGGGCTGGGTGTTTGTAATGGCTGTCAAATGATGTCGCAATTGCAAAGCATCATCCCTGGCAGTGAATTGTGGCCCACTTTTCGCCGCAATATATCCGAGCAATTTGAAGCACGTTTCTCTCTGCTTGAAATACAAAAATCACCTTCTCTGTTTTTTCAGGGTATGGTTGGTTCTCGTTTGCCGGTTGCCGTAGCTCATGGCGAAGGGCTCACTCAATTTCGTCAGGAAAATGGTGCTCAAAAAGCAACCGATGCAGGAGTTGTTGCATTGAACTTTGTGGATAACAGAGGGGAAAAAACCGAAAATTATCCCGCCAACCCCAATGGTTCACCCTCAGGAATCACAGGACTTACTACAACAGACGGCCGTTTCACAATTATGATGCCACACCCGGAGCGGGTATTTCGTACAGTGCAAAATAGCTGGCATCCAGAAAGTTGGGAAGCAGACGGCCCGTGGCTTCGGATGTTTCGCAATGCTCGGAAACAGATGGGGTAAAATAGATATTTGGTGGGCGTTCCTAAGCGTTAAGCCAATTTTCGACTGACAACTTCGAAACCCGGTTAAATTCTTTTACATTATTTATGACACGATCGATTCCGTAAATCAGAATCCGATGGCTGCAACCTTTCAATTTCAACTGTTTCATCCACTGATTCAAGCAAGCTTATAAGCTGCTTGGCCGAGTGTTTAAGAGGAAGCAGTAAAACCCCTTCTCCAGCTTGTTTTATGATGACTTCTTTACCATCAAAACGGTATGTTTTAGGCAATCTTACCGCTTGACTTTGACCATTTTGAAATAGTTTCGCAGTTTCCATCATCTCACCTCGCATAAAATATATACCTAGTATATTATTTTTTAAACTGATCCCACTGATTCACTATCAAGCAAAACAGCTCGGCTGTTTTTTCGGTGTCATAACGAGCAGAATGTGCTTCCTCGCTGCTCCATTCTATTTTGGCCGCTTTAGCAGCACGCGCCAATACAGTTTGTCCAAACGCTAATCCACCTAATGTTGCCGTATCAAACGTACTGAAAGGGTGAAATGGATTCCGTTTTATTTTTGAACGCTCTGCGGCAGCATTTATAAAAGAGAGATCAAAAGAGGGATTGTGTCCGACTAAAATGGCGCGTGTGCAACCTGTCTCTTTGACGGCATGCCGAATGGGGCTAAATATTTCGCGCAATGCTTCACCCTCTTCTTGCGCAATACGTAGCGGGTGAAATGGATCAATTCCGGTAAACTTCAGCGCTGCTTCATCTAAATTCGCCCCTTCAAAAGGTTTTACATGGCAGGAATAAACTTCACCCGGAGACAAGATCCCGTCATCATCCATCTCGATAGGAATTGCAGCCACTTCAAGAAGTGCATCACGCTTGGCATCAAACCCCGCTGTTTCAACATCGACTACAACGGGAAGATAACTACGAAAACGCTTTGCAATCGGGCGCTTTTGAGATTTTTTTTCTTCTGCGCTCTTTTTTTCTGAATTACTCAAGCAATTTCCACCTTAATTCTGACCCTGCCCGAAACGGAATAAGTGGCTCTCCGCCCAAATCAAATTGATAGGGAACCAAGCTGACCTCCTCACTGAGTCTGATCTTTTCTTTATTGCGTGGAAAACCATAAAAATCAGCCCCATAAAAGCTGGCAAAACCTTCCAGTTTATCAAGCGCATTCACTGAAGCAAACGCCTCTGCATAAAGTTCGATGGCCGCATGTGCCGTATAAATTCCGGCGCAACCACAGGCACTCTCTTTATTACCTTGAATGTGAGGCGCACTGTCTGTACCTAAAAAGAATTTTGGATTGCCGCTGGTTGCAGCTTTCAGCAGTGCCAAACGATGACGCTCGCGTTTCACCACGGGAAGGCAATAGTAGTGCGGATGAATGCCACCCACCAACATGGCATTACGATTTAACAGCAAATGATGCGCTGTGATCGTTGCGGCAATATTTTCACTTGCCGTACTTACAAATTCTACCGCATCTGCAGTTGTAATGTGTTCGAGTACAATTTTCAAATGAGGAAAACGAACCACCAAGGGAGCCAGTTTTGTCTCAATAAAAACTTTTTCCCGATCAAATACATCAACCTCGGAATCAGTCACTTCACCATGCACCAACAGAGGCATTTTCAGCTCCGCCATCACCTCAAGTACATCATAAATTGCTTCGATCCGAGTCACACCTTGCGCAGAATTTGTTGTCGCTCCTGCGGGGTACAACTTTGCAGCCACAACATGTCCACTTTGATGCGCTCGTCGTATTTCATCAGCCGATGTATGATCGGTCAGATAGAGCGTCATCAAAGGCTCAAAGGATCGCGATTCAGGAGTCACATCTATAATGCGTTGCCGATAGGCCGATGCAGCTTCGGCCGTTGTAACAGGAGGTTGCAAATTAGGCATCACAATCGCACGAGAAAATTGCCCGGCTGCGTGCGGAACGGTCGTCTTTAAAGCAGCGTTGTCACGCAAATGTATATGCCAATCATCGGGTTTTGTTAGAGTTATTGTCTTCATGGGTGCTCACATTAAGGGAGGTAAG
>CAYXVC010000213.1:0-2791 GCA_964468225.1 uncultured Gammaproteobacteria bacterium | reverse complement strand
TTGTGATCGGTGTTGGATATTTCAATATCAGGCCAATTGATACCTGCTTCAATCAAACGATCAATCACTTCCAGATTATGAGGCTGGTGAAAAAAAGTAATGACATGCAAAGCAACAATGGGGCCGATATCAGGCATCTCTTGCAACGCTTCTTCCGAGGCTTGTTTTATTTTCTCCAGTGACCCATAAAAATGAGCCAGATTACGAGCCGTTGTTTCGCCTACTCCACGAATGCCCAGCGCAAATAAAAATCGAGGTAGTGTTGTGCTTTTACTTTTTCCCAGTGCTGCCATCAAATTATTCGCAGATTTTTCTGCCATACGTTCCAGTTCGGATAACTGTTGAGCCGTCAGTTCATAAAGCCCGGAAACATCACTGAGCAATCTGTTTTCAACCAATTGTTCAACCAACTTATCTCCCAAACCTTCGATATCCATTGCCCGACGCGATGCAAAATGTTTGATAGCTTCAATACTCTGCTGAGGGCAATAAAGCCCCCCACTACAACGGGATACCGTTTCACCCTCACCGCGCTCAACGTCCGAACCACAAACCGGGCAATGCGCAGGCATTTTAAAAGGAGCATTATTATGTTGGCGTTTTGATAGCACCACACCCGCCACTTCAGGAATCACATCGCCCGCACGGCGAACAATCACCCAATCCCCTACCCGAATATCTTTACGTTGTGCTTCATCTTCGTTATGCAGCGTTGCATTCGTGACCGTAACACCGCCCACAAAAACGGGTTCCAGACGTGCCACAGGTGTCAGAGCACCGGTACGACCGACTTGAATATCAATCGCCAATACACGCGTCATCTCCTCTTGTGGTGGAAATTTGCGCGCCGTTGCCCAGCGCGGTGCGCGAGAAACAAAACCAAGATCCGCTTGTTGATCAAGCCTGTTCACCTTATAAACAATCCCGTCAATTTCATACGGCAATTGATTACGCCGATCCGCCAACGCGTGATAATAATCATGACAACCTTTTACACCACGCACGACCTCCAGATCCGGCTGAACAGGAAAACCCCAATCACGTAAACGACTCATCATTTCTGAATGAAGCTCTGGAAACACCATTTTTTCAATATTCCCCCAACCATAGCAATAAAACTTCAACGGACGTGTTGCCGTCACTTTTGGATCCAGTTGGCGTAAACTGCCTGCCGCCGCGTTGCGTGGATTAACAAAAGCTTTTTCGCCCTTTTCAAGCTGTCTGACATTGAGTTTTTCAAACCCGTTTTTAGGCATGAAAACTTCACCGCGCACTTCCAGAATCTCCGGGTAATTTTTCTCTCGTAATTTAAGTGGAATGGATTGAATAGTACGAATATTTTGTGTGACATCTTCACCCGTAGCGCCATCGCCTCGTGTTGCACCGCGTATTAACACCCCTTTTTCGTAGAGCAAACTGATCGCCAGACCGTCTAATTTAGGTTCTGCAACGTAATCAATTTCATCAATATCCAGTGTTTCACAAAGCCGTTGATTAAAATCCTGAAACTCTTCATCAGAAAAAACATTACTGAGCGAGAGCATGGGAACGGTATGCCTGACTTCACCAAACTCCGAGAGTGGCTCCGCTCCAACACGTTGCGTAGGGGAATCGGCTGTAATTAATTCAGGATGAGACTGCTCTAATGCCGCCAGTTCAGCCAATAAACGATCATAGTGTGCATCTGAAATTTCGGGTGCATCAAGCACGTAATAACGATGGTTGTGGTAACGAATTTCTTTACGTAATTTTTCGATTGAATTTGTCGGTATGGGTATTATTGCTGAATCTGTCATAATTATTGATTAAGATCGTGGAATAATAACCATCTTATCAAGCTTTCACTCTTTATTAGAAATAATTAATATGGCACAAACAACTTTTACAATTGATCATCTAGGTTCTTGCAAATATCCCAACCCGATTAGCGAGCAGCAAGAGATCGCTTATCAAACGGATGATAGACGATTGCCCTTGATCGCAACTCAATATGAAAACATCAGGGATATTGAAACCGAAACATTTGAATTAGCAGGGCCTCGTGAAAAGCTTTTTTTTCAGCCCAAACAGATTCGCGCAGCCATTGTGACATGCGGTGGATTGTGCCCTGGATTTAATGCAGTCATTCGTGAATTAGTGATGCAACTTTGGTATGTCTACCAATGCCGAAATATTATCGGCATCCGTTATGGCTATCAGGGATTAGCGATGAAAGGCGCTTTGGAACCGATACCGCTGACACCTGATTTTGTTTCAGGTATTAAAGCACAAGGTGGAACCATTCTTGGCTCATCACGCGGCACGCCACCGTCCAAAGAAATTGTTGATTCGCTGGAACGGCTGAACATCAACATGCTTTTTATTATTGGCGGTGATGGCACAATGCGTGGAGGAACATCTATATGGAAAGAGATCAAACAACGTAAAAAACCGATTTCAATCATAGGCATTCCCAAAACGATCGATAATGATATTCCTTTTGTACGCCGTACCTTTGGTTTTTCAACGGCTGTTGCAAAAGCAGCCGATGTCATCAATGCCGCAGAAATTGAGGCAAAAGGCATGCCGCACGGAGTTGGTCTGGTGAAGCTTATGGGGCGCGATGCAGGCTTTATTGCAGCAACAGCAAGCATCGCTTCGGGCAATGCCAATCTTTGTTTGGTTCCCGAACTTCCTTTCGACCTGAAAGGCGAAGGTGGCGTGTTAGATCTGATTGAAAAACGCCTGAGAGTCAAAAATCATGTTGTTATTGTTATTGCAGAAGGTGCGGGGCAAAAATTTGTATCCGATA
>CAYXVC010000212.1:0-2801 GCA_964468225.1 uncultured Gammaproteobacteria bacterium | reverse complement strand
GTTCTTCAATCGAAGAAACGGTGGTTTCCACAACTTTGCGTCCATCTCTTGCCTGTTCATCGGTGCGACTGGCAATTTCAGCGGCCGACTCAGCGTGTTGACTGACATTATCTACAGTTGTCGTCATTTCACCCATAGCGGTTACAACTTTTTCAATTTCACTCCGCTGTTGCTGTATGCCCTGGCTGGTCTCATCACTGATAGTATTCATTTTTTCCGCCGCCCCGGTCAGGGTGAAGGTAGAGGTGGAAACATGCAAAATCGTCTTCTGTATTTTTTCAACAAAACTATTGAAGCCGGCAGATAACTGGGCCAGCTCATCTTGCCCACGGACTTTCATGCGCCGGGTCATATCGCCTTCACCGTGGGCGATGTCGGTCATAGCATCTACGGTGGCATTCAGCGACCGAGAAATTGATGTTGTCAGCAACGAACCCCCTCCAAATCCAAGAATCAGTCCGATCACCAGTAAGCCACCTACCAGTTTTGTCATCATATTTACCTGTGACAATAAATCCTCAGCCATATTTTCAGATACGTTACGCTGACGCTGAACAATCCAGCTCAAATCAGCTTTTATGGTATCAACAAGCGGACTAATCTCATTGGCGATCAGATAAGCATCCATGCGCCATTTCTCGCTGCGATGGATCTTGATCAGGGTATCCTGAAGTCCAAAATAGACTTTCATTTGCTCGGCAATAACGGATACTGCTTCTTCCTGTTCAAAATTAAGTAATTCACCATAGGCCTGTACTTTGCTCAGGCCTTTCTCGAATCCCTCTCGGTAAAGTTTAATATTGGTAACATTGGCTATATCACGAAAGGCGATAAAAGCGCGATTAGCGTTGACGATGTTCATCCATATCTGACGCAAATTGTTAATATCCAGAAAAAGCTCACGACGTTTCTCACTCAGATCTTCCTCGCTTTCGGAGATGATCATCTGGCTCAGATTTTGCTGAATTTCTGATGCTACGGGTTCCATTTCACCTGCTGAAAAACCTATGCCCGGCTGGTTTTTATTAAAGCTTGCCGCCAGTTCCAGCATCTGCGCTCGGTAACCCTGATATCGGTCAACACCCTTTCTGATCACCTGCACCCGTTCCAGCGTCTCAGTATCTATCTGTACATTGGGCATCAACTGAAGTTGCTCAAGCTGTTTATCCAGCAGGGTCAGCAAGCGCAGGTATCCCTCCTTGTCATTTTCTGATTTGCTCAGCAAATAGAACCCCAGCGCAGCATTGGCGCCATCCAGCGTCTCCGCCACCTGCATCGACAGAATCACCGTTGGCTGGGCAACCTCCGTCACTTCAATGATTTTTGTGCGTGCATCAAACAGGCTATACAAAGCGGTCAGTGACACCACCAGTAATAGCAGCGCCAACCCGGCAAAACTAAACCAGAGTTTGTGGCTGATTTTGAAACGTGAAAATATTCCCAGAATGTTATTAAGCGTCGATGACATAAACTGCTCTCTATTAATATGGTGGCGACTGGTTTATATATCGGCATGTCCAGCAGTATTCTTTACAAATGTGACAGAAAACACATCATTGGTTTTGCGCGTGACACAGGCCCGCCTAAGAACAGACAAAAACAAAAAAGGATCAATAACTTAAAAGAGAGGCTCGTCCCTGTGTCAATCATTTGTCAGAATCGGCTGGGCACAAGGAGCGGATTGGGAGAAGACTATCTCATCACCCTACTCGGCTGGCGGGGGAATTAAACCCTCAGAAATTAATTTCACCACAGAGGACACGGAGGACACAGAGAAATATATTCAAAACCTCTGTGTCCTCCGTGTCCTCTGTGGTAAATTTATTTTGCGTTACAGGTTTACACCCAGCCGCTGCGCAACTTCTTCATAAGCTTCTACCACACCACCCAGACCCTGGCGGAAGCGGTCCTTGTCGAGCTTCTTGCGAGTTTCGATATCCCACAGGCGGCAACCATCCGGGGTAAACTCATCACCCAGCAGCAGGGAGCCCTGATAGCGTCCAAACTCCAGCTTATAGTCCACCAACAGCATACCGGCGTTATGGAACAGCTCGGTTAGAATACCGTTGACTTTGAAAGTCAGGGTCTTCATTTGTGCGATTTCGTCTTCCGTCGCCCATTTGAAGGAAAGGATGTGATAGTCGTTGATCATGGGATCATGCAGTTCATCATTCTTGAGGAAAAATTCAAACGTAGGTGGATTCAGATCCAGACCTTCTTCGACCCCCAGGCGCCGACACAGACTGCCGGTGCTGATATTACGCACCACGCATTCGATTGGCAGCATATCCAGTTTTTTCACCAGCGATTCCTCATCGCTGAGAATTTTTTCATGGTGGGTGGGCACACCAGCGGCTTCCAGCTTTTCCATGATGAAGGCATTGAAGCGGTTGTTGACCATACCCTTACGATCAAGCTTTTCAATTTTTTCACCATCGAAAGCCGAGGTGTCATTACGAAAATGCATAATCAGTTTATCAGCATCATCGGTGGCATAGATAGTCTTGGCCTTGCCGGCAAAGAGTTCGGCCTGTTTTTTCATTTCAAGCTCCTGAGAATTTTCTTATTGGAAATTGATTCGACTGTATTTCATGCGCAATGTTCCGCACAATCTATTTAAATAAACTACACCGCTACAAGCTGCGGGGTATTTCAGGCGAACATATGCAGCTCACCTGTGCCCGAAGGGTAAAATCCGCACCTCGTTAGAAACCTGTTGGGCTTCATTTCATTCAGCCCAACCTACATATGATTCAAATTTCGCACCAGTCGAAACCTTTGTTCTGGCTGGCGACTTTTAT
>CAYXVC010000211.1:0-2826 GCA_964468225.1 uncultured Gammaproteobacteria bacterium | reverse complement strand
GGCGAAAAAAATGAGCATGTGAGCGTTCATGAAGTCAGCGGCTTTGTCTCATGTGATGTTCATGGGGCCTTGAATGAAGCCTATGCTCTGTCCAAGGGGACGAAGTGCAGGCAGTTCATGTATTCGCTGAGCCTCAACCCACCGCCGGATCGTACTGTGCCGATTGAGACGTTTGAAAACGCGCTGAGGCGCATTGAAAAACGCCTTAATCTGGAGGGCCAGCCACGCGTGGTGGTTTTCCATGAAAAGGAAGGAAGGCGTCATGCCCATTGCGTCTGGTCACGAATTGATACGGATGAAATGAAAGCCATCAATATCTCGCATCCTAAATTAAAACTGACATCGATTTCTAAAAGCCTTTATCTCGAAAATGGCTGGGATCTACCGCAAGGCTTTATCGATAAAAATCAGAAAAATCCCCTCAATTTTACAAGGTCTGAATGGGAGCAAGCCCAAAGAACCGGCCAAAACCCCAAAGCCATCAAAGGCTCGCTGCAAGAAAGCTGGGCCGTATCAGATAGCTGCAAAGCGCTGGGCCATGCCATGCAAGATCGCGGATTTTACCTGGCCAGAGGTGATAAGCGCGGCTTTGTGGCTGTTGATCTCTATGGCGAGGTCTATTCACTAACGCGCCAGCTTGGCCTTAAAAAGGCTGATCTTGAAAAGCGTCTCGGAAAACCGCAGGATTTACCTTCGGTCACCGAAACCAAACAGATCATCTCCCGAAAATTAACGGGGCAATTCAAAACCTACTTTGATGAGATCAATCAGGAAAAAATACGAGAGCATGAAATCCTGAGAAGAGACATAAAGCAATTAACAATTAGCCACCGTCAAGCCCGGCTCACGCAAAGAGCTTCCCATAAACTACGCTGGCAAGGCGAAGAGCTGAAACGATCCGCTCGATTGCGCAAGGGCTTTAAAGGACTGTGGGATCGCTTGACAGGCACCTATCAGCGAACCCGCGCTAAAAACGAAAAGGAAACCGAAGCCGCGCACCAGCGTGATCGAAGGCAACGCGAAGCGCTGATCGCCAAACAACTTGCCGAGAGGAAATTACAGCAAACCGAAGTGCATGAACTGGCCGCCAGGCATCAGGCCAAGCGCGCTGAATTGCTCAAGGGCATGAACCGGCATTACCAGAAAGTAGATCGGCAAGATGAAATCAAAAAACTCTTCGAGCAAGAAAAACAAAGATCGCAAAACCAAAAGCGGGATCAAAATCCAGATTTCGAGCCTGAGATTTGAAATGTATAGCTAAGCATCGCCAAATCTGCGAAGAGCCATAGCCTCAACATCATGTTCATTAACATCTTCAGCTAATTTGACGACAAGGTTGCGCTTCAAAATGGTTAGATCAAAATCAAGTTCAGGCGCACCTTTACCAGTTAAAAAGCCTGGCAATAAATAATATGCCTGAAAGTGGTGATACGATTCCAGAAATCGTTCCAAATTAACATCATTGTCGGGTTCCATTACCATGGACCGGCTAGCCATCGTGATGATCTGGTTTGGCTTAAAATCGCCCTTTTCCGGATATTTGGAAGTTATCAGAACACAATAGTGGTGCTTATTCTGCTGCGGCAGTTGGCGTATGATAGACAAGGAAATTTCTTCCTCTTCGTCATGTGTTCCAAACCGCTCTTGCCAGCGCTCAAATATCTTTCTTCCAGCCTCTTTATCCTCGAAGAGGAAAGCGATACACGGTGGCTGTGAAGGACTGATTTGCGCATATCCTGCACCTCTCCATCGAGCCTGATCCCACGCATGAATATCAATGACTGACCGGACACTGAGCGCTCGATGGTCGTTTATCTCGGGCGGTTCATGATCACGATCTTCTGCGTCCCCGACCGCCACGCCATTTTCGCTGTTAAATGTCACGAGCGTGAGCGTTGGGTGCGTGCTGCGAAGCTCATAAGACGTTTTCACAGCATCTTCCCAATCAGACATTCTTGAAACACTTCTTGATGCCAACCTATGATAGCTATTTGCAGCAAGTGCCACCATCGTCATCCGGTGATGCACGGCATCATCATCGTAGAGCTGTTGAATCAGCGCCTCTACATCTTCGATAACGCAGGCCGTAGCAAGGACGCGCCCCGATACTTCCGCCAATATTCTAGTGATCTCTCCTTGTTGTTCGTAACTTATTAGAGAAAGTGTGCATGGCCAAATGAGGGTCCCTGTCATGTCCATTTGGTTCATCTCAAAAGATGGCTTTGATGCCTCGTTACTTTCAATGAAGTTTATGCGCAGTTTCTCCGTATGAGGGGCAATACGCTGCTCAATCGCGGTAGCAAAAAACGCTTCCAACGACCCCAAGACAGCTTCTGCGACAGGAATTGACTGAACGCTGCCTTCAATATTGATCTCGACGACCATGCCGAGAATATTTGTACTAAGAGTATGCGGACCCTCTGTGTTCAAAATAATAGCGCCGCGAAGATTTTTGGCAACAGGCTGGCTCGCAAGCATTGAAAGAGTTCGGTTCACGTCTTCATCTGATTCAGTTTCTGGAAGACTGCCATCGGCGCGAAGGACATCACTGTGGCCAAGTATGTAGAGCAATGCTGATCGCGCCATGAACAATCCCAATGCATCCAGAACGTCCGGGGTATTTTTCAGCTTACGAAGGTTTGCTTCATCCAAATTGAGGAATAGACTACCCAGCGCACAATCCAATTCTTGAATATCTTTTCTAACCTTTGCCTTGGAGTCCTCGGTCAACTGAAGGGTAGCCAGAGCGCCATTCAGCAATTGAATGGCAAACAAGAAGTCAGGAAGATAACGTAACTCCAACGCCAGCCAAGCCCATATTTTCAT
>CAYXVC010000210.1:0-2842 GCA_964468225.1 uncultured Gammaproteobacteria bacterium | reverse complement strand
CTGAACCGCTTTAGTCGAGGTGCCATAGTAATTATCAAATACTTGGGCGTGCTCTAAAAATTCGCCCTTTTCGAGCATGGCTTTAAATTGATCGGTAGAGATAAAAAAATAGTCTGTACCATTTTTTTCACCAGAGCGTGGATCTCGTGTGGTGTGTGATGTGGAAACAGAGATTGAATCTGTTGATTCGGTCAGTGCTTTTACCAGGCTTGTTTTGCCCGCCCCTGACGGGGCAGAGATAATATAGAGTGTTCCAGTAGTCATAATGCAGGTCGAATAAATTTATTTGGGCATGATAAAAATTCGATTGTACCTGAGTGAAGAAGTTCAAGAAATGGGGCGGACAAAAACAAGAGGCTCAATTATTCCTTTTCCAATAAAAATTACTCGGGTATAATTGAGGGTTTTTTAATGGAAGCGGCCAAATTTGGCTGCTTTTTTGTTTTAGAAACATTATTTTAAGTTATGGCAACAAATAGATTAATGGCAAATTACGCACGCCTTCCTGTCACTTTTGAACGGGGTGAGGGAGTGTGGTTATGGGATGATCAAGGCGAGCGCTACCTTGATGCATTGAGTGGGATTGGTGTATGCAGTTTAGGCCATAGTCATGCAAATATCACCAAAGCACTGTGTGAGCAGGCCGGAAAGCTTTTGCATACGTCTAATTTGTACCATATTCCACAGCAAACAACATTGGCTGAACGTCTGGTGATGCTTTCAGGGATGGAGACAGCCTATTTTTGTAATTCTGGCGCAGAAGCCAATGAAGCGCTCATCAAGATGGCGCGCCTTTATGGCCATCAAAAAGGTATTGATCTGCCTGCGATTGTAGTGATGGAGTCCAGTTTCCATGGTCGTACAATGGGCGCGTTAAGTGCCACTGGGAACCCTAAGGTGCAAGCGGGTTTTGAACCGCTTCTACCCGGCTTTATACATATTGCCTATGATGACCTTGATGCACTGGAAGCCGTATCAAACAATAAGAATATTGTTGCCGTATTGCTTGAACCCATTCAAGGTGAAGGTGGTTTAAATATACCTTCAGGTAACTATCTGTCTGGTGTACGAGCCATTTGTGATCGTAATGAATGGCTGATGATGGTTGATGAAGTGCAAACGGGTATTTGTCGTACCGGTGCCTGGTTTGCTTATCAACACTACAATATCGTGCCGGATGTTGTGGCATTAGCCAAAGGTTTAGGCAATGGCGTTCCAATCGGAGCCTGTTTGGCAAAAGGAGTCGCTGCGACTCTTTTTCAGGCCGGTTCCCACGGATCAACATTTGGTGGTAATCCACTAGTATGCAGTGTAGCTCTGGCTGTGCTTGAAACATTGGAAAACATGCAAGCGAATCGGCATGTGACTGCGATGGGTGCGTTGCTGAAAAATGGTTTGAATGAAGCTTTTAAAGATAAAGCTCATGTGAAAACAGTGCGTGGACAAGGGTTGATGATTGGTATCGAACTGGATCGCCCATGCACCGAACTGATAGGGATTGCTTTGGAGAATAATCTGTTGTTGAGTGTGCAGGCTGAAAAGGTCGTTCGCTTATTGCCTCCACTGGTGATTAATGAATCCGAGATTGGGCAGCTTATAAGCGCTGTATCTGATCTTGTGAATACATATTGTGAATAATTAAGGTGTTACATATGCCAACACGCCATTTTTTGACCTTAAATGATTTAACTTCAGACGAATTTAAAGCTCTGATTCAACGTGCTATCGAATTGAAAGCAATGCAGCGCCGAGGCGAGCGATACGAGCCTCTGAAAAATCATCAACACGTACGCGTGTTTCATTCGAAACGGGCATGATTCAATTTGGTGGCGGAGCGATTTTTCTCTCGTCACGAGATACTCAACTGGGTCGTGGAGAGCCGGTTGAGGACAGTGCGCGTGTTTTGTCCCGCATGGTGGATTGCATTATGGTTCGCACCTTTGACCACGAGCAACTGGAGTTATTTTCCCGTTATTCAAAAGTGCCCGTGATTAATGCATTGACGGATTCGTATCACCCATGCCAGTTATTGGCCGATATGCAGACTTATCAGGAATGCCGAGGTGATATCAAGGGGAAAACGGTCGCCTGGATTGGTGATGGTAATAACATGTGCCACTCTTATATCAATGCGGCCAAATTGCTTGGTTTTAATCTGCGTATTGCTTGCCCTGAAGGCTTTGATCCTGATTCATCCATTGTTGATAGTGCGGCTCATTGTGTTGCAGTCATGAGAAATCCTGAAGAGGCCGTTGCAAATTGTGATTTGATTGTGACCGATGTTTGGGCCAGCATGGGGCAAGAGGAAGAAGCTGGGGAGCGTCTCGAACTGTTTGCACCTTATCAGGTGACACAGCAGGTGATGGCACTTGCAAAAAGTGATGCTCTGTTTATGCACTGTTTGCCTGCGCATCGCGGTGAAGAGGTGGCTGCAGAGGTGATTGATGGCAAGCAGAGCGTTGTATGGGATGAGGCTGAAAATCGTTTGCATGCACAAAAAGCACTGCTGGAACTGCTGTTAACTTAACTCGGATATTTCATGACGACACTTCTCAAAGTTCAGGGTATTACTTGTCACTACGAGGGGCTCACTGTGATAGAAGGTCTCTCCCTTCATCTGAACAGGGGTGATCTGTGTTGTCTGTTAGGCCCCAGCGGGTGTGGTAAAACAACCGCACTACGTGCCATTGCCGGGTTTGAACCCGTGACGAGCGGAGAGGTTCAGTTACGCGGTGATGTTGTATCAAAGGCAGGTTACAGTTTAGCGCCTCATAAACGTCATCTTGGCATGGTTTTTCAGGATTATGCGCTGTTTCCGCATATGGACGTACGCGCCAATATC
>CAYXVC010000209.1:0-2857 GCA_964468225.1 uncultured Gammaproteobacteria bacterium | reverse complement strand
ATGCCTTGGTTCTTCGTGCTGTTGATTCCATAAAGTTGTTGTAAAGTTTCATTATTTTATTTACCGACTCGGATCCACCTGCAATCACAGCACCAGTCAACGTTATATCAA
This sequence comes from uncultured Gammaproteobacteria bacterium, assembly GCA_964468225.1. Classification (GTDB taxonomy): domain Bacteria; phylum Pseudomonadota; class Gammaproteobacteria; order JAADGQ01; family JAADGQ01; genus S141-38. Next base: position 2,746 of record CAYXVC010000209.1, on the reverse strand, counting down.
CCAACATAAAAATACTCTCCTGGATACCTGATAATGAAGTGGCATCCACTACGCTGTCAAGAACCCTAACTCCGACAAAAGCAATAACAACTCCTATCCCCAAGCCAAACCACTGAGAAATAAACCTTGAATCTGAGCGATACTGGGCTCTTATTGTTTCAGCTGAAACAAGCTTCTCATTTAGAGCTCGATACTCGTCTTTTCCCGCCGCCTCTTGGGAATCAACATGGAGTTTCAAAAATTCACTGATATCATTACTTCTAATTTTAATTTCTCTATCAAGCTCATCAGCACCAGCACTTCTCCAGGCAGATAGAAAAACCTCAATTGCCCTCTCTACAAACAGAGCTATTAAGACCAAATACCCAAAAATTACTGGCAGATTTTTTACCCCCCCTTCTTGAAATTCGAGTGATGACGGATTGAGATAAAAAGCTCCAGATAACACCACAAACAGTAATAGAACTCCCCAGAACCTACTATACTTGGGAATCATGACCATCAACTCCTCTTAACAAAACAGAATAGAAAATTTATCGAATTTCATAACCACCTATCTTTCCTGAAAAAATAGATGCCTGACTTACTTCAACTAAATTATTAGAATAATTAATCTAGCACTTGCTGCCCATACCACGCCTGTTTGAACTATCCGCCATACACCCTCACGAATCAAGTCTATGTTTATCCTTGTTGCATCTTTACCATTGATCAACAAAAACAATAAACAAGTTACCTCCACATTAAAAGAGATCGAAAGACAAGGGTTACTGATTGAATTTTTTAGAATTTCTCTCTCTGACCATAGGTCTTAAAATGGATATCTTGTTTGTTTAGCACCCGCCTCCTATACACCACCATTAGGATCAATGCCAGAGAGGCTACAGCGATAACGGCCGGAAACAGAACTGTCGTCATTGAGTAATGCTCCAACGCCATAATGGCGACGCAGTTACGCACCGTGAAGATCGCAAAAAAGGTCAACTTCTCCTCAAATGGGTAGCTGTATGCCTTCCTGACGGTTGGGCCAAAGCCAATAACATCCACCGTTGTCAATATTACCACCGCCCATAACGGATCAGAGGTGAAATACCATAGCGGTAAAGAGCTCATTGCCAGGATAAAAAACAACCAATCTGTCCGGGTTATCGTGTTATCCGATTTTTTTATATAAGCCAGCAGCGCAACATAGATAGTGATAACACCTGAAACACCGATAGGCCAAGCACCAGCACCGCCCTCATCGGCAAGTTGAGCAAGAAAAACAATAGACGTAGTAGAGCCCCAGATTACCCAGGAGAAAACATGCGGCGCTGTTTCTCCTAGCAGGATTGAACGTATATAGGGGACAAATGCTATGAACGTTAGCGCAATAGCAACCGCACTGAGAAGCTCTTTATACATTTTTAACTATGATGATTGAAAAAAGTCAGTATGGGTGTAATCCTCGACGCTGTAGTCCGGTTGTATGACCGAGACCAAACATTAGATTCATATTTTCACTACCCATGTACCCCGATGCACCAACAATGCCTGCCGTAATCATCTTTCTTACTCCATTATCGACTATGTGGGTCAAGTGCTAACCGAGGCGTCTGTTTTGACTCTATTACCAATCACCACGACGGTGGCAACCATCAGAGCAAAAACGATGGTTGTCATATCGATCATCTCACCAAGAAGAAAAAACGCGGCAGCAATCGTAATAAAGGGTTGCAGTAGTTGGGTTTGGCTCACCCGCGCCACGCCACCCATCGCCAGCCCTCTATTCCAAAAAAAGAACGCAAGAAGTTGACTGATGATGGCCAGATAGAGAAAAGCCAGCCATACCGAACCAGGAGTATTTTCCCAACCTAAAGGGATGTGCGATAATACGGGTAGAAAAATAAACGGTAATGCGATCACCAGCGCCCAACAGATCACCTGCCATCCTCCCAGCTCCTTTGAAAGCAGCCCACCCACTGCATAGCCCATTGCCGCCAGCAACATTGCACCAAACAGTACCCAATCACCACTTGAAAAAGAGCCGACGCCCTGCATCAGGGAGAAAATGATCACCAACAGGCTGCCCGCCACGCTCGCCAGCCAGAAGCCTCTTGAGGGACGCTCATCGGACAGAGCGACCGCCATAACCGCCGTCATTAACGGCAATATACCCAGTACCACACCGCCATGGGCAGCAGAGAGCGACACCATCGCCCAAGCTGAAAGTAGCGGAAACCCCACCACAACTCCCAGTGCAACAATAACCAGTTTTATCAGTTGTGAGGGTGTTGGCAGGGGTTGCCGCAACAGCAACAAAAGCAGCCCTGCAATAGAAGCCGCGATCACTGATCGCCCCAAACCAACAAACAGTGGATCAAAAAACGGTACAACAAAACGAGTGATAGGTAGGGTAAATGCAAAGGCAATGACACCGAGCAACGCCCATAAGCTCCCTTTGATTTCGTTACTCATAGGGCACCTCTATTAATTCATGAATGAGCATTTTGAGTCCAAAATTTGCCGTGCACTAAAGTACTGTTTGTCTAATCGGTGATGTGGTAACACCAATGCCACGGCTCATAACAGTAACCAGATGGATTCTCTCTTGGATAGGAGAGCATAAAACCGTACTGCTCTGCGTTCTCTTTTAACCAACCAAAAGCGGGGGTTTGTTCAAATATTTCATCCAACGGTTTGCACTCTGTTGTCGATAGATCAATAGCACAACCAGTATGGTGTTCACTGTAACCGGGAACGGCTA
>CAYXVC010000208.1:0-2860 GCA_964468225.1 uncultured Gammaproteobacteria bacterium | reverse complement strand
CCAACGCTTCATCCAACACAAACCTCCCCGCCTTTATTGGCTACAGTGAATTTGCCCGGAACCAAACTCAACCACTGCACCTCATCGCGCAGTTTGTTCACTCACTTGATGAATTTGAGAATTTTTTTGGCGGCTCAGCACCCAGCGCCATCACCGCGCAATTGAATAAACAAAACAGCCTCGAAAGCTACACCATCAGAAAAAACTTTTTCCTCTACAATAGCATAAATCTATTTTTTCTAAACGGAGGCATTAGCTGCTATATCGTATCGGTTGGGGATTATGGTCAAACCGTAAAAGCGGGCGATAATGAACAGGGGTTACGAGCAGGGCTGGCCGCCCTTCAGTCATGCCCAAAAGCAAATCTGTTACTGATGCCCGACGCGGTCTCCATTGCTGAAACAGAGAATGAGGAAGAATCATACCAAGGTTTGCAGCAGAGCGTTCTCGACTTTTGCTCAGTGCAAGAGCACCTGTTCGCCTTGCTGGATCCACAACAAGACCCAGCCAATCCCAAACATAATAAACAGATCAGCAACGAGTTGTTTATAGAACAAGTTGATGAAATCAACACCGCCCACGGCGCACTCTACTCCCCGTGGGTCAGATCAACATTTTCCACAGCCATTAAGTTTCGGGATTTAAAATTCGAACGCGCAGGCGCTTCAATCTCATTGAATGCCATCGCCCCATCGCCAGAAGAAGCCGAACTTATTGATGAGCTTGATGAGGCAATTGACAACGCCAAGCGAATCGCCAGATCAATTAAACGCCGCCAAAGGGAAGAGCCTTCATTAACCCACCGTTTTCAAACGCTCTTGGCAAACTATCTCGTCCAACCCGCAAACAGTGAAGAAAACCTCCCCTTGCGAACCCTACTGCAATTTTTAAAAGAGTTGGCAGAAATGATCAACAACTGGATCTGCGCCTGCACTCTAAATGAAGTATTAGCCGGAGATATGATCAATATCATCCGCAAAACCATCATCCCGGAGATCGCTACCCAAGGCCTACCTGACTTGATCAACATTCATCAACTAGCAGTCGAAGCTGGTTTGGTTGATACACCTGTCACTGTCTACAAAGAGATGTTTTGCCTCACCAGCTGCATCGGCAAAAACTGCCCTTGGCAACAGTGCAGTGATTCAACCGCAAGCGTCATCCTAAATAGCAATCCATCTGAAAACGAGCAGATTTTTACTCGCGTGTTTGATCACTTTGAAGAAGCAATCAGTGTGGTGGTTGAGTTAACCGGGCAATTTGAATGTGATGCGCAAGAGAAACTGTTGAATCAATCACCGGTATTGCAGCATGTGTTGTCTACGCTACAGCAATCACGTTATATACCGCCCAGTGGGGTGATTGCAGGTGTTGTGAGTGGTAAAAAAGAGAGTGAGTTTCCGAGGAAATTGGCATTAAACAAGATTGCATTGTTTTAACAGCAGAGACAAATTATCCACATCCCAATCTGGCACAGGCAGGTGATCAGGCAGTGATGTTCCAGAAGAAAAACGACCGGTTCTGACCAATGCGGTTTTCATCCCGAGTGCCGCAGCGCCCGCGATATCGGTGTCCGGCCTGTCGCCTATCATCAAACATTGATCCGCCATAACACCGAGCCTATCCATCGCAATTTGATACAATAAAGCATGAGGTTTACCAATAAAAACCGGCTCGACATCAGCCGCAATAGCAAAGGGTGCCACCAATGCCCCGCCTCCGGGCAAGACACAATATTTACCATCCACATAGGCATCAACACTGTGATCCGGGTTCGTACAAATCAGGCGAGCGCCTTGCTTAAGAATCAGATTAACTCCAGTAACAATCGCATCATAATCGATACCTGCACCCTCACCGATCACGACATAATCTGCGGACTCATGATCTTCAACACCGCATTGACTCAAGGCGCTATGCAGACCTTTCGCTCCCACCGCGTAATATCGAAAGTCGGTTTTTTGCTGAGATAGCCATAAAGCGGTCGCCTCTGCTGAGGTAATAATTTGTTCATCATCGGGTCGTTGAAAGCCAAGTCGTTCTAAACGATCTGCAATGGCTTGTGCAGGAAAAACAGGATTATTCGTGATAAAAGCATGAGGCAAATACTTGATGGCCAACATAAACTCCACCGCCTCGGGAATTACTTTTTCACCATGGTAAAGAATGCCATCCATGTCGAGTAGAATCGCTTTGATATTGTTTTTCATTATTTTGAAACAGGGAAATTTACAATGGGCCAAGCACTGTTTTGGCAAAAGGTGTCACTTCGTGCGGCCACTGAGCACGGCTTTACCTCAATCTGGCTCATTAAGTTTTTGGTCACTGATGAGACGACACATATTCCCGCAAAACATCATTAATCCGCGTTTGCCAACCTTTGCCGTCCGCACGGAAATATTCTAAAACATCCGCATCAAATCGAACGGTTGTCGACACCTTCGTTTGTGCCTTGCATGGTCTACCACGAGCAGGTAGTACAGCCAGAATTGCAGGGGGCAGAACCTCAGATGTTGGCTTAAATAATTTCATATCGTCAGCAGTCAGCTCCCGGACTTCACCGTCTGCATTAGTCAGCAATTTTTGATTCATAATTTCGTCTCTCCCGTTTATTTGCTTTACGGAAACTGATGGCTCGAATACCATCATTAATCAGTGCATAACAAACCACATGCAAGCGTCCATCCAAATCAGCCAATGTGATAAACCGTCGCTCAGGATAAGGCTTGCGAATATCTTCATAAGTCATTGAAGCAGCCCAGTCCAGATGAGCAACCTGATCGAAAGACAAACCTCTTTCCTTGAGGTTTTTGGCGTTCTTTATTGCGTCATATTCGATCTTCATATCATTTATTGTAGT
>CAYXVC010000207.1:0-2864 GCA_964468225.1 uncultured Gammaproteobacteria bacterium | reverse complement strand
TTACATCACCATTCGGCGCGCCATCAAAAATGTAGACGTTCGTGTCTTTTGCAATGCAAGGGGAAGGTGCAATCGGTTGTAAGCCGTTTACTTTCGAGGAGGAAACACGTCCGACATGCCATAATTGCAGAAACATTTTACTTCCCGCATCATGCACAGCTTGCGTGACTTTTTTCCAGCCTTCAATCTGTTCCTGGGTATAAATACCCGGTGTGTTGGCGTAACCCATGCCTTGCAAAGAAACCTGTGTTGCTTCGGAAATAATCAAACCTGCTGAGGCACGTTGCGCATAATAAGTCGCATTGAGTTCCGTTGGAATATCTCCAGGCTGTTGCGCTCTTGATCGCGTCATCGGTGCCATCACAAAGCGATTTTTTAAGTTAAGATTTGAAAAGGTATAGGGTGTAAATAATACTTTACTCATGACTTTGTCTCTCTTACGTTTGATTCGGAAATCGGCCATTCCTGATATTGTGGAAGACCATCGGTTAATTCATACCACGGAGCTTTTGAGCCAACAAATATATTGGCAATTGGGGCGCTTCCTGGATGCTGTTCCAAGCCTCCCAATGGCACGCCAACCAGGTCTGGGTCATTTTCATAAAAACTCATCAAATTTGATCCACAAACCGAGCAGAATGTTTTGACCACATTGTCTGATGAATTAAATCTCGATAATAAATGCTCGCCTGTAACCCAGGTCAATTGAGATTTTGTTATCGATGCCCGTGTTCTAAATGCCGCACCATGCCAGCGTCGACATTTAGAACAGTGACAATTAAAGATCGGTCCCAACGAACCATCTATTTCATAGCTGATTGCTTCGCATAAACATCGCCCTGTCAGTTTCATCGTTTTAAAATCCTTAACGGTAGAGATAGAGATGCATATTTTTTAAAAAGATTAATGAGCAATCGGTTTTTCGGTGAATAAATAATCTTTCAACTCTTTATCCATCTTCGGATCTTTTCTGCGTATCCATTCCAGCACCATCGCGGCATGCTCTTTTTCTTCATCTCGATTGTGAGCAAGAATGGCTTTTAGCTCTGCATCTTTGCAGGCATCAACCCGCTGGTTGTACCAGTCAACAGCTTCCAGCTCTTCCATGAGCGAGGTAATGGCGCGATGCATATCGCGGGTTTCGTCAGATAGTTCATCGATGGGTTCGTGGTAGCCTTCATTTGACATGTTGATCTCCTATACAAAAGTTGTTGAAAAAAGGTTGAGTAGCAGAATCATCTATTATGCATTTTGCTTTAAACTATTCAAGACAGACTGAATCCCCTCAGCATAATCAGCATCTGCTTTTCCAAACTGCTCAAGCATACGTTGTTGAACTGATTCTGTTGCTTGCACCAAACCTTCTGCAATCGTGGTGCAAAGCTGGCTTTTTTGTGATTCATTCATCAGCCGGAATAAATTACCCGCCTGACTATAATGATCTTCATCATCAGCCAAACCATAGCGTTTAATCCAGGCATTCTCCAATACAGGCATTGGCGGTTCTGCAACTGACGGTTGTGGCACTGGGGCGCCTTGGTTAATCTGATCATTAGGGTAAAAATTAACCTCTGAACTTTGAATATTGGTGTCGCCATGCGCTGGACACATACCCGCCATAGCGCCATCTCTTTGATAATGATTGACCGGACATTTGGCCGCATTAACAGGAAGTTGGTTGGCATTGGCGCCAACACGGTAGCGATGCGCATCTTGATAAGCCAGTAACCGACCCTGCAACATTTTATCGGGTGAAACGCTGATACCGGTTACTAAATTACTCGGCGCGAAACAAGCTTGCTCGGTTTCTGCAAAGTAGTTCTCAACATTATGATTCAATTCAAGCTGCCCGACTTCAATTAATGGGAAATCAGCATGCGGCCATATTTTGGTCAGGTCAAACGGATTAATTGAATAATTCTTTGCTTGTTGTTCAGTCATGATTTGAACTTTCGCTGTCCAACTTGGAAAATCACCGCGATCAATCGCTTCAACCAAGTCTTGTTGCGCTCCAACAGGTGAAGCCGCAGCAGCTTGTTCATTGGTCAGACATTGAACGCCTTGGTTGCTTTTAAAATGCCACTTGAACCACACACGCTCCCTTTTTCGTTCCAAAAACTAAAGGTATGAGAACTAAAACCATGCATATGTCGATAGGAGGCTGGAATGCCTCGGTCTGACATCAATATCGTGACTTGATGCAGCGATTGCGGATGATTCGCCCAGAATTCATAAACCGCCGCAGGATCAGGTAAATTAGTGCGTGGATTCTTTTTTTGCGAGTGAATAAAGTCCGGAAATTTAATCGCATCCCGCAAAAAGAAAACAGGTGTGTTATTGCCGACCATATCGTAATTCCCCTGGTCAGTATAAAACTTGATGGAAAACCCTCTTGAGTCACGGGCATAATCGCTTGAATCCTGCCCCCCACCTACTGTAGAAAAGCGTACAAAAACATCTGTTTGCTGCCCTACATTCTGCAAGAAGCTGGCGATGGTGTAATCTGTCAATGATTTACTGACAGTGAAAGTGCCATAAGCCCCTGTGCCTCTGGCATGGACAACCCGCTCGGGTATGCGCTCGCGATTAAAATGCGCGAGTTTTTCAAAGGTATAGTGATTGTCAAAAGTTAGCGCACCGTGTTCACCCACACTGATACTATTATCGTCATCAGCAACAGGAGAGCCTGTCGCTGTTGTTAAAGTCTTTTTGTTCATGTTATTACTCCGTTTGATGGTTTGATTATTAGGCAATAACGGCTTGTTATTGCCTAAGGGTCATCCTAATTGATAGACCTATCATTTGTATAATTGATTATTTCAGTTGTTTTAATAGATATTTTCTATTGACGCCAAAAAGGAAAG
>CAYXVC010000206.1:0-2864 GCA_964468225.1 uncultured Gammaproteobacteria bacterium | reverse complement strand
AAGGAAAAATCAACACCAATGCTTTTTACCCCATCGTTTTATCCAAATATCCCCAACGTCTTTTTCGCCCGGCGGTCAAAAAAACCTTTTGCAAAATATTTGTTACGTGTTTCAATAGGTTAAAAACAAAACCCATAGGAGCGTAGCACTTCTTTCCAAGCTCCCCGCGGCTCAGTTCAACAACATTTTATCCTCCATCCCGTTCTCCCGGCCAATGTCGGCAGCAGAGATACGGTTTTGGGAATAAATGGAGTTCTGCGGTGTATCAGAGGCGGGACGGAGGATAAAACGCTCTTTGTTGTGTGTCTTGATGAGCACTAACATAAGTGGCAGGGAAGATATTTACCACGCAAATTGATTCAAAGTAATTTATCAAATAGAGGGATTGGCAAACTGTGATCGGCAAAGATATAGTGCATTGGGTAAAGAAAAAGCACAAATCCATTGCCATTACGATAAAAGTAAAGGAGTCGTTGCTTCTCTGGTATGCTAAGGGTTGGCAGCGTGTCTATTTCCTAAAAAACTGGTTTTTCAATGTTAAGTTGAACTATGGCGGCAGGCTAGGGCTGCTGTTTCTAATTGTGCTTATAGTGACAAGCACTATATTTATTCCGGCACTTCAAAGTTATTTCGAACCATATTTTTCAGAACCGGGTCGGCTCGACTCGATTAGGGCACTCTTTCTTACTCTTGGTGGTGCTTTGATTGGTGCCACCGCAATTGCATTTTCGCTCATCATGTTTGCAATGCAAGTTAATGTTGAACGTATGCCACATGGTTTATTCAGAAAATTCAGTTCAGATGTAAAGCTGCTTGGTGCATTTGCGGCGACATTCTTTTTAGCGGCGAACATCACAGGATTATCACTGATACCAGACAAATCCTGGGTGGCTGGTGCAGCTATAGCAACAGTTTGGTGTTCTATGTTAATCATATTGCTATTTGTGCTTGCATATCGTAGAGCACTTGTTTTGATTAGTCCTACTATGCAGTTGGGATTGGTGGTCGCTGATACGAAAAAGAATTTCAAAATATGGGATAAAGCTGTTAAACGGACAACACCGATATTTCGAGAAAATGCAAAAAATGAAAAAGACGATGAGGAAATTAGAAGGAAATACGACATGGATCGTGTTACCTATTTCCAGTTGCATCCAAACTGGACAGCACCAGCCGAACAGGCAATTTCCTATTGCATTACATTTTCAAGACGCTATGCAGAACAAGGAGATCATGAGGTATCGCGAGTTGCACTCAATGGAATAGTTGCAATCAATGCGTTGTATATTAAAACAAAAGGGAAAACGTTTTTCTCAAACAACTACTTTATCGATAATCCGCTAGCATCTGACAGTTTTCTAATGAATACGCTTGAGCATTTGCGGCAAAATGTGCAAGTCGGAATCTCAAGACATGATGAGCAATTCATCGAGCAAAACTTAAAGAGTTTACTTCAGCTCACACAACTATACCTATCAATCGAATATGACGATGTGCGTGCAGTTCGGTCGCACGCACATTTGGTATCAGGCTATCTAACGAATGCTGTAGAAAGTATTCTTCCGCATGATATGGCTGATGTATTAATTGAGGGCGTAACGCTGCTCGGAAATGCAGCTCGGCTAATCGTTCTACACGACAAGCCTGAGTACACAGCTACTATCTCGGGGAAAATCGCACTGATAGCTTGTACTGGTACTGTTAATAAAAACTACCAGCCGGTAACCCAAGTAGCAGTGAAACAACTCGCAAATCTTACTTTCGAATTATTGAGAAGCAAATCATCGGAAGTACGTTATGCAATTAAAGAGGTGCGAGATGATATAAAGATGGTTGCAGAAATGTACCTAAAGATACCGGATACACCATTAACGAGTATTCATAGCACAAGCCTAGCCCCTTACTATTCCGGAACCAGCAACGATACATTAATGTCATGGTTGACGAAATTAACAAATGCTTTGTCAAAAGCGGAATCAAATGATGAAGCAGCACAATGTGTTATTGGCCATATTGCGGAATGGGCGGATGAACTATATCGAACTGAAAAAGAATTATTATTGCAAGCGATTGAGAAAAGATCTCAACTCACGTTTGATTTAGTCCACTGGATAGTACACATCACAAAATTACTCCTCGCAGTTTCTTGTGCAGATGTTTGTGGAGATCATCATAGAGACAAATTAAGAAGATCGGCACATTGGTTGATTCATGTTCTTTCATGGATTCCTGATAATGAAGAAACGATCAAATATATAGAAACGTACCGTATCGCAGATAACATATTCGAGTCCTCAGTAGATGCACATAAACGTGGTTGTGATACGGAGGCATTAGCAATTCGAAACCTACTTCTTAGCTGGACATGTAAGGTGGGTAAATATCAGACAGGGTGGGCATCCTTAGAAAAATCTTGTTGTGGTTTAGCATGCCTAAATCTCATTCTTGAGTTATCAGATGAAAAGCTATTTACTGATATCGATACATATCTTTCTAATGAAGATGCCCCTAGTTTTGATATTCGATCAAGAACCGCCTCTGGTCTACATGCAGAAGCAGACAAATACCGCTCCGGGTATGCTCATGATAATATAGACATGGCAATGGCACGTGTCGACCAAGCCAGGCTTAGAGTGCTGCTGCATGGAGTAGCAGACCATTTATGCCCTGAAATCGATAGCACCGAATCGACTGAGGTTACGGTTGGAAACTGAGAATCACCACACAACAATTAGCTCCAGCGGACAATTTAAAGTGGCACTTGTTTTGCATTCGCAAAAACGTGCCTCTTTAAATTGCCGCTGAGCAAGGCGTTGAGGCTGTAGAAAAAGCCCAAAAACCAGCTGTTTTTAGGTATAATGCAT
>CAYXVC010000205.1:0-2871 GCA_964468225.1 uncultured Gammaproteobacteria bacterium | reverse complement strand
GGGTTGAATTTTTCAGGAGATAAAATAGTTCGATTCAAGGCGCAGATCGCACGTAATAGCTGACTATTACGAAGATTTGCAACGAAGAAGCGGACTATTTTGGCCCTGAAAAAACAATTCATGACTTGTTCAGAGATTCCTTAACCAGCTATGCTCAATCGATCATAGCTGGCTGATGTTTTCAATTGGTTCAAGATTCGTTGCTTTGTTGATTTAGTAGCGGTATCAGAGCATTTTTCCAGTGTTCAGCCATCTTAGCAGAGCCTTTATCACTGGGGTGAACTCTGTCCAGCCCCTCCGTTCAGATAGGCTTTCATATCCTCTTCACTTGCAAAACAGATCTGACGATTGTTCCTCGCTGGACTGGCTAGGAATGTGACCCCAAACACTGAAGACAATATGTTATCCTTATCAGAAGAATTGAAGACTATTAGGATATTATTTTGTCTTTTAATATAAAAACACCCCAAGAAATAAAATACGAGCTGAGTCAACGCTTCAAAGAAACTCGACTCACCAAAAAGCTCACTCGTGAAGGCTTGGCAAGTCGCTCAGGAGTCAGCTCAAGCTCACTGAAGCGCTTCGAGACCACTGGAAATATCTCTCTGGAATCACTCTTAAAGTTAGCTCTGGTACTTGAGTGTCTGGAAGACTTTGAAAAAATAGCTCAAACAAACATGCACCCTTTAACGTTTGATGAAATTTTGCACGAAAAAAGCATCCCCAAGAAAGGCACGATAAAATGAGCTACAAGGGAGTCGAACTGCTAAATATCTTTTTTAATCAAAGTGATTCCCCTATTCCTTTAGGCCGACTTGGTTTTAAAAATCGCAAACTCTATTTTGAATATCATGAAAGCTTCATCCATAGAAACATTCACGTTTCCCCTTTCAAATTACCACTGAAAGCGGGAATTCAAACGTGCGATGATCCGGTTTTTTATGGCTTATTTGGTCTATTTAACGACAGCCTTCCTGATGGCTGGGGACGTTTATTACTTGATCGCCAAGTTGAAAAATATGGCATTAATCGCGGGCAACTCACCCCTCTCGATAGGCTCGCCCATGTAGGGCAGTTTGGAATGGGGGCACTGAGCTATGAACCGACCGTATCTCACTATAAACCCTCATCAGGAGATATTCAGCTTGATAAAGTAGCCAAAGAGAGCTTGATCGTTTTAGAAGGGGAACACGAAGAAGTTTTTGAAGAGTTGCTCGCACTCAATGGCTCCTCTGCCGGAGCTCGTCCCAAAATTGTCACCGGAGTCAGTCATGATAAACAAAGCATCATTCATGGCCTTCAGAATCTACCCGAATCATTTTCGCACTGGATGATTAAATTCCCTGCGTCATCAGACCCTAAAGATATTTCTGCAATTGAGTATGCCTACAGCCTTATGGCAAAAGCAGCAGGCATCGAAATGTCTGAAACGCATCTATTTAAGACCCATTCAAAAAACCAATACTTTGGAATCAAACGCTTTGATCGAAAAGGCAATCAACCCATTCATATGCACAGTTTATCCGGGCTGATTCATGCAGACCATCGCACTCCAAACATTGATTATGAAATGGTTCTGCGTGTCACCCAAGCATTAACAAAGAATATGCAAGAAGTAGAAAAGCTATTCCGCCTGGCTTGCTTCAATGTGCTGGCGCACAACCGTGACGATCATAGCAAGAATTTTTCTTATGTGATGAACAGTCGCCATGAATGGAAACTCGCTCCCGCGTACGACCTTACCTTCTCCTTTGGCCCAAATGGAGAACAGAGCATGCTTGTCGCTGGAGAAGGAAAAAATCCCAATATAAAAAACCTTTTACAGCTCAGTAAAAAATTCTCTATAAAATATACAGATGAAATATTAGAGCAAGTAATATCTGCAATATCCAAGTGGAAAGAGTATGCCCAAAAAGCCGGTGTCAGCTCCAACTCTATCAATGAAATATCACAGTATCTACACACTGAAAAGCACACCATTCGAGAAGCTGAAAAAGTGAGGTAGCGACACGATCGTGGTTTTCTTTACTAAAACTGAAAAAACAATCCAAGTACATTGACAAAACCATGTTCAAAACACAGAACCAAAGGCTAAAGCATTGTTTGGTTATGGGCGACGTTATGTGTTGGTCCAAATCCTAAACATAGATGCAACTTGCTGAATCAAAAAAATATAGTTCTTGATAAAGTTAGATAAAATGACTAGAATCAATAGTCATATTTAGGTATGTTTCTGAGGCGGTTATGAAGGCATCTATAGTAGATTTAAGGTATAAAACAAATGATATTCTGAAGGCTCTTGATAGAAATGAGAGTGTTACCGTTCTCTATCACGGGAAAGTCAAAGGTATAATCAAGCCTGCTAGAGAAAAGTCAGAACTGAAAATTAAAGATCACCCCTTTTTTGGAATGTGCGGGGAGTCTGAGAAAACGGTTTTGGAAGAGCTAGAAAGTATGAGAAAACCTCGGCATGATTTTTGATACCGACATTCTGATATGGGTTCAGAGGGGAAACGAGAAAGCAGCTAAGCTTATTGAAAAGGATGAAGATAGGCACCTTTCAATTCAAAGCTATATGGAGTTGCTCCAAGGAGCGAAGAATAAAATTCATCACAAATACGTGAAAGATTTTATTAGTGAGTTTGAGTTTTCAATTTTACCGTTCACCGAAAATATAGGACATCGAGCATTAATATATGTGGAAGAGTATGCTCTTTCATCAAATATGAGAGCGGGTGATGCCATTATTGCTGCTACAGCGGTTGAAAATAATATGATGCTTGTTTCTAGCAACGTAAAACACTTCAAAGTTGTAAATGAGTTGAAGCTAAAGGCATTCCGACTATGACGCACATAGCAAGTGGCTATGGT
>CAYXVC010000204.1:0-2882 GCA_964468225.1 uncultured Gammaproteobacteria bacterium | reverse complement strand
TACCGATCAAGACGATCCCGTGCTATCCATTGCTGCTCCCCGTTCTGATTTTAACGGCGCATTGATGGAATTTATGGTTGGCCTTATACAAACTGTTCTTCCACCAAAAGATCATAATGAGTGGGTAGATATGCTTGAGATGCCGCCAGTAGAGGAATATCTAAAAGAAAAGTTTGATAAGTATCGTAATTTTTTTGAACTTGAAGGTGAAAGTATCCGATTCATGCAGGAATTAGGAATTGAAGTGGGCATGGCTGAAAAAGATTTTAATCCTATTTCATATTTGTTGATAGATTCTCCAACGGATAACACGCTAAAAGAAAATAAGGATCACTTTGTTAAACGTGATCGTGTGGAAAAGATCTGTAAATCTTGTGCTGCCACAGCTTTAATTTCACTTCAGAATTTTGCACCCCGTGGCGGAAATGGTCATTTTACGTCCATTCGTGGAGGTGGGCCATTAACTACGCTAGTAATGTTTGATGATGAAGATAACGAAGAGCCAACCTCACTTTGGAATAATATAGTATTTAATGTGCTTGAGGCTCATTATTTTGGTGTGGAAGATGAAAGGCCACAACATGGAAAATTTCCATGGATTGAACCAAAAAAATATATCAAAAAAAAAATAAAGAGAAGGGTGTACCCGGCAGATGTTAGTAAATTACATGTGTTTTGGGGGACACCGAGACGAATATTATTAGATTTTCAAAATACTGCTACATACACTGAATGTGATTTGTGTGGAGAAATAAATCAGATCTGTATTACAAGGTATGCCACCAAACCACAAGGGATACACTATGCAGATACAGGTTGGGAGCATCCGTTAACCCCTTATTATGTGTATGGCAAAGATACTGGAATTATAAGGCCAACACACCTTCATCCCGGTGGTTTTTCATATCGATTTTGGCCGAAAGTAGCAATTGGTGATGAATTTCATTTATTAGCCAGAGTTGTACGCCATTTCTTGAATCATAGAAAAGAAAAAGGTGAACAAACAATAATTAATACGTTTGGATACGACATGGATAATATGAAAGCACGTTGCTGGTACGAAGCCATTATTCCGACCTATGTAATGGAGCAAGAGCAACGACATGTTTTTGAAAATCGTGTTGAAAAGGTTGTGAGTGCAGCAGAACAGATAGCTAACCATGTAATTAGATGTATAAAAGAGGCATGGTTAGACTCTGATCCTAAAAAAAATAAAGAAAGAAAAAATAAAATAAATGAAAAACTGTCTTACATATATGATTCTTTCTTTCAATCGACTGAGCGTGATTTCAGATTGCTATTAAATGAATTGCCCTGCGCGATTTTAGGTACCACCGAATCAGCATTGTTTGAGAAATGGCGGCGCACCTTGTGTAAAGCTGCAAATGCTGAATTTGATTATTGGGTTGTCAGCTCGAATATTGCATTCTGTGATACTAGACGTATTGCAAGAGCACATGACAAATTGCAAGGCATATTTCATAATAAAAAATTCCTTACTACCTTGCTGTTATATAACATAAAGGAGAAAGTCATATGAATGAAAAATTTTCACCGGATTCCCCATTAGGCAAAGAACTAGCTGAGTGGTGGCTGAATCTGAAAGATGATACTGCCAGCTGCGCTGAACTCAGGCGCTGTGATTCCATTGCGAAAGTGGTCATGACACCCGCTTTCCAGCGTTTGTGCCAACGATTGAAGCATTATTTTAAGAACGATAATAAGTGGCAGGATAGGCTTGCGGCTATTATCGGACTGGCTTCACACCTTAAACATGATCAGACTAGCAGTGTGTTGGTTGGCGGTGAAAATCGGGTTGAAAAACTGGCAGAGCAAATGGTACAAGCCACTGGTGATCGGCCCGTAGTGAGTGAATTACGATTTCGGCGGCTATTGCAGCGCGAACGTAATGATCTCTACACCTCCATGATTCGCATACTGCGAATGCTCAAGGGAGATGCCAATTTATATGGTCTCGCTGAATCTATTTTTTTCTGGGGCGAAGGCATCAAAAAACGCTGGGCTTATGCCTATTTCCCCAAAGTGCCTGCAAAGAAAAGCGCATAAAAATTTAAATCATTATTTAAGGAGAACAGATATGGCTCGTTTTATACAACTGCATCTACTGACTTCATACCCACCAGCAAACCTGAATCGTGATGATTTGGGTCGCCCTAAAACAGCCGTGATGGGTGGTTTTAACAGGTTGCGAGTTTCATCACAAAGTTTGAAACGTGCGTGGCGTGACTCTGATATTTTCAACAGCGCACTGGAGCAATACAAAGGGAAAAGGACAAAGAGAATTGGTAGTGAATGGATACATGGTGCTATGACAGAGGGCGGGCTATCAGATGATATGGCTACAACATGGTCTCGTGACATTCAGAGTGTTTTTGGTGAACCTGAATCTGCTAAAACCACAGAGGATGCATCTCGCAAGGATTTATTAAATAAACAACTCGCATTTATTGCGCCCGTAGAAAAGCAAGCTATTGACAGTTTTGTACGGGAAGTTATCGACTACTATGGTGGTAGTGAAGATGGCAGTGATTTAGTGAAAGACATTGAGAAATTGCAGGAGCAGCGAGAAAAGAAGAAAAAAAGTGAAGACAAAAAAAAGATTACAAACAAGATAACGAAATTGTTGCAACCGCATTTGCTTCAGTTGACACACCGCGCCGCCGATATTGCCCTCTTTGGCCGTATGCTCGCATCCAGTCCAGCTTACAATACTGAAGCTGCCGCTCAGGTCGCCCATGCTATCAGTGTTCACAAAGTTACTGTGGAAGATGATTTTTTCACTGCGGTAGATGATCTCAATGAGGGTGAAGAAGACATGGGAGCCGGTCACATGGGGGAGACGGAATTCGCTGCTGGCCTGT
>CAYXVC010000203.1:0-2916 GCA_964468225.1 uncultured Gammaproteobacteria bacterium | reverse complement strand
ACTATCCCCTTTTGCAAAATATTACTTCCTGCCGTTTCATATGATAGAGCGAACCCTTTTAAAAAAGTTCACATAAAATGTATGCCTTTAACAATATTTATTAAATGGAAGTGGAGCACCACCCCAGTTAACGCTATTATAGTTGGTACTTTAACTCATACCAACCGCTTAATTGTGAACAATAACGACAACAATTACCAATATGATGTCATCATCATTGGCAGTGGCGCTGCAGGTTTAACGCTGGCGCTCACTCTCGCCCCCAAAGCACGCGTGGCATTGATTGCAAAAAAGGCTCTGACTAATACAGCAACCCTACGCGCTCAAGGGGGCATTGCTGCCGTTTTAAATCATGATGATTCACCCGAGCTTCATGCACAGGATACGATAGATGCCGGAGTGAGTCTTTGCGATGAAGAAATTGTGCGCTTTGTGGTAGAACAAGGCCCACCCAGTATTCAATGGCTCGTTGAACAAGGGATCGCCTTCACTCGTGACAGCCCGAACAAGAGCCGTTATCACCTGACCCGTGAAGGTGGCCACAGTCACCGCCGTGTTATTCACTCCGCAGACGCAACAGGCCGGGAACTTGAAACAACGCTCGCACAACTGGCGCGAAATGAAAAAAACATTGACATTTTTGAAGACCATATTGCTATTGATTTGATTACAGGCAGCAAGCTTGGTCTAAAAACAGACCGATGTTTAGGTGCTTACGTACTGAATACCAAAAATGATCAAGTACTCACTTTTAGCGCCAAATCTACTGCTTTGGCCACCGGAGGTGCGGGCAAAGTCTATCTTTACACCAGCAACCCCGATATCGCCACAGGCGATGGCATTGCAATGGCTTGGCGAGCAGGTTGCCGAATTGCAAATATGGAGTTCATCCAATTTCACCCGACCTGCCTGTTTCACCCCGATGCAAAATCTTTTTTGATTACAGAAGCGATGCGTGGTGAGGGAGGCAAACTACTCCTGCCCGACCATACCCCCTTTATGCACAAATTCGACAGTCGCGCCGAACTGGCACCTCGAGATATTGTCGCACGCGCCATAGACCATGAAATGAAACGTCTAGGGTCAGACTTTGTCTATCTTGATATCAGCCATAAACCGGCAGACTTTATTCTGAAACACTTTCCGACAGTTCATGCGCGCTGCCTGAAGTTTGGTTTTGATATCACATCAGAACCCATTCCCGTTGTTCCTGCGGCTCATTATATCTGTGGTGGTATCATGACTGATTCATCTGCCCGCACCGACATCAAAGGGCTCTATGCACTTGGAGAAACAGCATTTACTGGCATGCACGGTGCCAATCGCATGGCCAGTAATTCACTGCTGGAGTGCATTGTATTTGCGCGATCAGCCAGTGAAGAAATTTTAGCGACACTCGCCTGCACACCACCGCCCGAACCACTCCCTCACTGGGATGAAAGTCAGGTATCAGACTCTGATGAACAGATTGTGATCGCTCATGACTGGCATGAACTGAGGCGCTTTATGTGGAATTATGTTGGAATAGAGCGCAGCAACAAACGCCTTAAGCGTGCAAAAAACCGTATTGAATTACTGCAAAAAGAGATTGATGAATACTATAGCCGGTTTCGTATCAACTCCAATTTGATTGAGCTTCGTAATTTAGCTCTGGTGGCCGAATTGATTATTCGTTGTGCAATGATGCGTAAAGAGAGCCGTGGACTTCATTTTAATAGTGACTATCCAGATCTCGATAATATCCAACCACCAAAAAATACCGTGTTACACCCAGAAAACTATTCAAAAACACCAAAATGGAGCACTGAGCCATGAGCCACGAAATAGAGTCTATTCTGCATGAAGACCGACTGTTTCCACCCAGCCAGAAATTTTCAAAGCAAGCTCGTATTCCGAATATGGAAACGCTGCAAGCACTCTATCAAAAAGCCGATGATGATTACGAAGATTTCTGGGCCAATCTGGCGCGCGCCGAACTCACCTGGCACAAACCTTTTCAGACAACACTTAACAGTGATCATGCACCTCACTATCGCTGGTTTGAAGAGGGTGAACTCAACATTTCATACAACTGTCTGGATCGACACCTGACAAACAATGGCGATAAAACAGCCATTATTTTTGAAGATGAAAAAGGCAACAGCCGTCACATCAGTTACAAAGAGTTGCACAGTGATGTCTGCCGTTTCGCCAATGTACTCAAAAAACAAGGCATAGAGAAAGGGGATCGAGTCATTCTCTATATGCCCATGTGCCCGGAAGCCGTAATTGCCATGCAAGCCTGCGCACGCATTGGTGCAATTCATTCTGTTGTATTTGGTGGATTTTCAGCACAATCTCTGAACGATCGAATTGAAGATACAGGAGCCAAAGCCCTGATTACTGCTGACGGCTGTTATCGTGGTGGAAAAATTATCGAGCTCAAAGCGACGTGTGACAAAGCTTTGGAGATTGGTGGTGATTCGGTACAAACAGTGATCGTGCTTCAACGCACACAGCACGAAATCAGCATGACTCCATCACGCGATATCTGGTGGCATGATGCTTTAAAAAATGTTTCTGATGAATGCGAACCCACTTGGGTTAATAGCGAACACCCACTCTTTTTGCTCTACACATCAGGTTCCACCGGCAAACCCAAAGGCATACAACACTCCAGCGCAGGCTACCTGCTCGGTGCCCTCATCACCACCAAATGGGTTTTTGATATTCGTGATGATGATATTTTCTGGTGCACGGCTGATGTCGGCTGGATCACAGGCCACTCCTATGTTGCTTACGGTCCACTCGCCGCAGGTGCAACGATAGTGATGTACGAAGGCGCGCCTACTTACCCAAATGGAGATCGCTTCTGGGAAATGTGCGATCGCCACAAAGTCACTATTTTTTATACCGCTCCGACTGCAATCCGAACCC
>CAYXVC010000202.1:1447-2956 GCA_964468225.1 uncultured Gammaproteobacteria bacterium | reverse complement strand
AGTAACATGTTATTTG
This sequence comes from uncultured Gammaproteobacteria bacterium, assembly GCA_964468225.1. Lineage (GTDB taxonomy): Bacteria > Pseudomonadota > Gammaproteobacteria > JAADGQ01 > JAADGQ01 > S141-38. The sequence continues at coordinate 2,940 of CAYXVC010000202.1, read as the reverse complement.
AGGCCAAACCTCGAAAAGCAACCCAGGCACCCGCTTTCACAGTTAATCTTTGGTAGTTTTCATGAGAGAGCTTAATTGAAAAGAACTCTTTACTGCCTTCATCATAAACCACAAACTCAATTTCACCACTGACAACAACCAGATTAAGTGTCATCCTGATATGTTTTTTCCAACCTTTGATATCACCTTGATGAATGGTTGAAAAATAGGCTTCACCAAAACCATCATAGCCAACATCACTCTTTTTCATGCCATGAAAAATATCACCCTGTGGATGCATGATTTGCTTGAGCGGTGTTAAAATCACTTTGTCCATAACAGGCCTCTTTTTTTCGCAAAGCCTTCATATTCATCGATTTGAGCAATCGTTTTCTGGTACATATCTGCACTGTTTTTATAAAAATCATAGTACCACTCACTGGTAAAACGAATGGTTTCAGAGTATTCCAGATTAGATTGCCATTTCAGATAACCCAAAGCTTTATCACAACTCAGTTTCAAAAGCCCTGCTTCATGAAAAGGAATGTTCCCTGTCACTGCATAGGCTTCGTCCGGTGAACTGAAGTGCCAATATTGACTGAGTTCGATTAACAGATCTTCGACCGTATGGTTTTGCTCTGCACGCGGGCCAAAATTAAATGTACCCCCGTGAAAATCTTTATCGCTATATAGTGCCGCGCCAAGGTTAAGGTAGCCGCTCAGAGGCTCCAGAACATGCTGCCAGGGTCGTGTTGCATTCGGGCTTCTAATTTCAACCCTGTCGCCTTCACTCCAAGCTTTAACACAATCCACCACAATGCGATCTTTCGCCCAATCCCCACCACCGATGACATTACCGGCTCTGCCAACCGCAATATTGACGTTGCATTTTTTCTCAATAAAAAATGAATGGAAGTAAGATTTTATAATCAACTCAGCCGCACCTTTGGAGCCACTGTAAATGTCTTTACCGCCCATCGGGTCATTTTCTTTATAACCCCAAATTTGCTCGATATTGTCGTAGCACTTATCACTGGTAATAATAATGGCGGTACAATTCGGATTAATCTCTTTAAGCGCTTCTAAAATATTGGCCGTGCCCATCACATTGGTGGAGATCGTTTCAATGGGGTCACTATAGGAAGTTGAAACAATGGCTTGTGCTGCGAGGTGAAACAAAAAGTCAGGTTTTTCCTCTGAGATAATTTTTTTTATACCCTCAAGATCACGAATATCTTGCGGGTAATGTTTCATTTTGCTTTGCAGATCAAGCTCTTCAAACATGGAGGGCTGTGTTGGAATATCTTTGGAAACCCCAACCACCTCACTGCCGAGCTTTGTCAGCCATGAAACCAGCCAACTGCCCTTAAATCCCGTATGACCCGTGACGAGTACTTTTTTCCCTTGGTATACATTATCAAACATTATTTATGGCTCAAATTATTCCGCTGTTATCCATCACACATTGCATCCAGTACGGGCGTTAACGCACCATTCCAGACGTTGGCCATCTT
>CAYXVC010000202.1:0-1347 GCA_964468225.1 uncultured Gammaproteobacteria bacterium | reverse complement strand
CTACCATCTTCGGCACCAACTTCAATACCATCTGTAATCGAATCCCCTAATGGCATAATTCTCGGTTCAATAACAAATGATCGTATTGCACTATCCGGTGTTTCACCTTCAACACTAACTTGAAATGAAAACGCATCTCTTTTACCTTGCCCTGAATTATTTGTATGTTCATATACAAATGCACCCGTTGTTTCATTAGTAATACGCACTCGGCCATAAGTTGTATTCAACCAGCTATTGGTTGCAACTTCGCCACTGCTGCCTAACCTGAAAGCCATGGCGTTAGCATCAACAGAGTCCGCATCATTTGCTTTTAATGTACCCTGCGAATTTTCTCCATTAGCGGAAAATGAGCAGTTAGCCTCCGCGACCGGGTTATTATGATTTACAAAAATAGCCACTCTTGCGCTATTAGATTCGGCTCCTAAATTATCTTTTACGTTATATTCAAAAGAGTCCTCCCCTACAAACGAAGGATTGGGTGCATATCTGACTTTACCATTCACAACCGTTGCAACCCCGTCATTCGGTTGACTCACAATGTTAATTGTTGAAGCATTAATCGTACCATCAGAGTCACTATCACCATCAAGTACATCAATATCCTTAGCAACGCCTTTATCAACACTCGCCTGATCATCATCAGCCATTGGGGCATCATTGACTAGGTTAATTGTTAATGTCACAGTCGCCTGTGCGGTAAGCCCCGTTGTATCAGTGACTTCATAAATAAAGCTGTCACTTGTCACTTCATCACCAAGGTGTTTGTATGTAAAGTTCCCATTTTCATAGAGTGTCAAGTCACCATATAAAGGCAGCTGAACTGGAGTGGCATTCAATGTAAGTGAATCATTCGCGTCAGGATCTATGTCATTATCTAACAGGTTTGCACCCTTGGTGGAACCTTCGCTCAAACTATAAGTATCATCAAAGGCTTGTGGTGTGTCGTTCACTGCATTAATCTGAATGGTTACTGTCCCACTGGCTTCATCTTTACCATCACTAACGAGAAAAGTGAATTGATCTTCACCCGTGGCATTTTCATTCGGTTGATATTCAAACTCACCCGTCGCTTTATCAAGAATCTTCAATTTCCCCTTGCTCGGGTCATTTTTAATTGAAAATTCCAGTACGTCACTGTCTTCATCCTCTGCCAGCATCATTGCTGTTTCAGGTTCGTCTTCCGTCACTTCCAGTTGAGAGTTTGTTGCAACAGGATCTATATTTCCGTTTCCACCACTGCCACACCCTGCCAGTACAACAATGAAGATTAATGAAAGAAAAAATAGATGCATGTTATGGGATAAAAATATTTTTTTGCTCATAAACTACTCAATGAGTCGATAA
>CAYXVC010000201.1:0-3038 GCA_964468225.1 uncultured Gammaproteobacteria bacterium | reverse complement strand
AGTTATGTTTCAGGTCGGCACGAATACGCGCATAATATTCTGTATCGTTTTCATAGCGCTTTTTAGCAGGGTTATAAATTCTGGCAATGGCGGAAGGCGGTCGACTTCCTTGCGGATTTGCGGTTTCGCCTTTATGTAAGCCGTAAGAGTGAGACGCTATTTCAACCAAACCTGATGCAGCCATTTCACGCACCTGAGGCCAGGTCACAAAATTCTTTCTGGGTATCCAATGATCGCCGTAATAAACTTTCCCGTCCTGATTATTTTCCAGCCACTCACCCACCAGACCAATTACCGCAGGATAGTTATATAATTTCAGTAACGGAAACACTCGGGTATAGACGCTTAAATAACCATCATCAAAAGTTAGCAATACTGCTTTGGGTGGAAGCCTGGGGCCTCCTTTGCGTGCTGCAAGAATGGCATCAAGAGAGACAGGGTGGTAGCCGTTTTCCTTAAGCCAGCTAAACTGTTGCATCAGATCATAAGTGTCCAGAGTTCCCATCTGGGGCCAATCTTTCATGGTATCCCGTAAGTTATCACGTACATCATGAAAGCAGAGAGCTCGAAAGCTGATCCCGTCATTTTCATAAACATCTTTAGGCAAATCAGTTTTGAGAACAAGATCTACGGGTTTTATTGCATGGGACGGCTCTATGGTAAAGATCAGAGTCAGCATAAAAAGGCTGCTTACCAGTGCCCATCTAAATTGTGTTTGTAGTAAACAGAGCATTTTAAAAACTCCAGCTGAAATTAAGAAAAAATGCGGTTCGTGCGCTGGTAACGCCATCGTATGGATGTCGAGAATATTCGACTCCAAAGTTTAAACTGCGAAGTACATCGATATCCCACTGATGTTCATAGCGAACGCTGGTTGTTTCTTTTACGCCAAAGTCTTGTTGCCAGTAACCTCCCACGCCTAACGAAAGCAGATGTTTGTAGCTTCGTAAATCACGCCGCCATAAGGTCCATTCATTAATAAGCAGTAAATCGAATGAAGTATCGTACCGGGGATTAAAATAAGCGGTATCTTTAAGGGAATTATTCGATGCAGAAGTTGATAGTTTTGTATCCAGCTTGTAGACTGGGCCGCTCATCCAGCGTTGGAACCAGTCTAGTGAGATATTTGCACGACGATTTCCATCACTTAGCCATAAATAGGAAAAATCGATTCCCAGGTTACGCGATTCGTTGCTACTGAATCTTAGTCCTGTGGCAAGGGCTTTTGCTTCAACCCCTGCACCGTGAGCCTGTACGGGTATGCTATTGCTATTGGATTCGAACTGTGCATCCAGCAGCCAATGATCGTTGACGAACCAGGTCGCGCGTGCAGCCACTCCAGTTTGAGAGCGTCCCGTCTGATTTCGATCAATCTCGATTGCAAATTTCCAGGAGGGGTTCAAATATTGTAAACCTATTCCCATGCGTCGTCTGGTAGCAACATCATCTTCAAAACTGGCCTCAGCATTGAATGTTCTGGCAAACAGGCTGTAATTATTAAAGATGGGGCCTGAATCAACAATTGCATCTACCTCCCAGTCGCTGTCACCGCGATTTCCACCGCCACCTTTTGATGTTCCAAATCCTGACGTTACCGTCAATCGAGGACTCAAATAAGCCTTCAACATGCGTTCAACACGCTGAACTGAATAATTTTCCGGATAATGTCTGGTTAATCTGTCAATATGGGTTCTGGCCGTTGAATAATCAGCAAGTTCTATTGAGGATTGAGCAATGCCTACCGATGCATCGTGATTCGCAGGATCATCCACCAATACGCTAGTGAACTTGTCCCGGGCATTTCTCGGCTGATTACGCGCCTGTCTAAGTTCTGCTAACGCCAGTCTGGCATCCAGATTAAAGGGGGCTTCTTTAAGTATTTCTGCAAGCTCGAATTCGCTTTCCTGCAGTTTGTCGGCATAAAGCAGAACACGTGCAGAATCAACTCTTGCTCTCTCGTAATATTCATTGTCAACTTCTGCTCGGCGAAGTCCTTTATGCAATACAGAAGGAATTGTTTCAACCAGTTGTGTAGCCAGAGCTTGCGCTTCGTCAAACTGATTAACATCCATATAGGCTTGTAATAGACCAAATTGCCATAGTCGTTCGGGATGTTGGGATTTTTTTTCAATCAGCTTGAATGCCTGAAGGTATAAGTCACGGGCAATTTCAGGCTGCTTCTGATGTAAATAAGCGTCAGCAGCAGCTGCCAGGACATAAGCCGGAATATCCCTTTCTCGTTTTCTTATGGTCGAGAAAAGTGCAATTGCCTGCTTCATTCTGACTCTGTTACGCAGTGCAACAACACGATCAAATTCCACCCGAACAGCAGAAGTGTTGTTGCTTTTCTCAGCCTCTTTGTATTTAGCGCGAAGCAAGCTATTCTCCAGTATTGATTTGTCTGCCGAGTCAAATCTTTGTAAGCCAATGCCGTAACGAGCTTCAATTTCTCCCCATTTAATATGTCGGCCTGCCTGCAACTGGCGGAAAACGAGACGTTCTGCCTTGCTAAACACATCAGCTTTTTCCGCTGATAAATCAGCAGCCAGGTCGGCTGCCCCCATACGCAAAAGTGCAAAAGACCGTTCACGTACAGCTTCTATGTCATCAGGTGCAATTTGCAAAATATCATGATAAGTTGTCGCTTCTGCCAAATAATCTTTGCGCTTCCGATACAGTTTAGCGAGCATGTGTCGTAATTGTATGGAGTGTTTATCTGATGTTTTTGAAACTGTTTTTATCAGATTATCTTGTGCCTTATCGTAGTCTTTCCTTTTAATCATAAGCATTATGTTTTCCATAATTTTGCTAACCCGCTTGGGAGAATAAAGCTCATCACTAGCGAAGGTCTGATTAGCCATCACATCAATCACTAGAAAAACTAGAAAAACTATTTTTTTTGTTGAAATCATCTGCACACAGAAAAGAAGGTTGAGCTGTGTCGAATAATGAGGGTTTGCAATTGAACTCCTTTTTTTATTTTAAGTGGGTATCCAGTTTACTCAACCAGGCACAACATAACACTAAAATAGTTGGTT
>CAYXVC010000200.1:0-3238 GCA_964468225.1 uncultured Gammaproteobacteria bacterium | reverse complement strand
TCAAACCAATGCCCTTGAGCTAAATAGACTCGCGCTGCAAATGCCTGAGCCATGCCACTCACCAGTTTTTGTTCATTATTGAGCGATGAAGTATCAGCACGATCATCCAGAGTACTCAATAATTGTTCAAGGCTGCTCAGAGCTGCCTCTTGTGTATTTATCTGTTCTTCGCCTGTTGCATTTTCAGCGATGGTCCATAGTGTCATGCTACGATAAAAATTGAGCATCAAGTCGCTGCTATCCGTTTGTTGTTGCCAGCGCTCTAATACCTGATGAGCCTGATCAATATCATCCACCATTAATTGATCGACCACTTGACGAGCCAAAGGAATTTGGCATTCGTCTGTAGATGCTAGTGGTGCATTTGAAAGAACTAATAATAGTGATGCAATAATGATATATCGTTTCATGGGTTTCAAAGTCCTAAAAGATCTTGTAGTGCTTTCAAATATTCCCGAAATGCCTGATCGCCTGTTTGTGAAAGTGTATAGAGTGTTTGTTGCCGCCCTTTCCCCTCTTCTTTTCGCGTCAAAATATATTCGGCTGTAATAAGCTTTTTCATATGAGCATCGAGATTGCCATCAGTGATACCGAGACTCTTTTTAATCTCGGTAAATGTGGCTTCGCCCCGCGCTACTAAAAAAGCAGCGATGCGGGTACGAACCGGCTGATGAAGTATCGGGTTTAGATTCTGTACATCCATCAATCTATTGCGCAACGATATTAAGATTCATGTTCATATAAAGGTAATAACCCAACACCGCCGGAAGGATCACCGCAGCCATCCAACCTGCTGATATGAATAAGCTGCGCAGATTAAAACTAGCCATATCATTTCGATCCATCATCAAGGCCAACGCAGGCAAACCAATACCATAGACAGAAACAGCAAGAGACTTTTGTGCCAAATAGGTAGGAAGCATGGAGAGAGTGAATAACCCCAAAATAATAAACATCACACCACCCCACACCAACATTTGCTGTGAGAAGAGACCATGAATATAAAGTGCCACCCCGACCAATATAATACTGATGCCGTAAAAAAGGGAACCACCTCCAAAGAAGCTCATTCCAATATTGATCACGACAATCAGAGCAACCAATAACCACCATACCTTAGTCAGTTGGTGCTGAACAAACGAGATACTTTCATCTCGCTCACGCCTTAAACGCCGAGTTAAAAAACTTTCACATACACCGACGGCCAGTAAAACCATAGAAATGAACAAATTCATCGCAACAATTTGCTGCCATGCAACAGGAAACCATTCCGGAGTAAAGAGGTATTCGACAGTCAATATCAGAAAGGCGGCGGCTAATCCCCAAAGAACCAGGGTGTGACGTTCCATGCGTATACTGCGATGTCCGCTGGCAAGCATTGAATGAATTTCATTGAGCTGTTGAGAGGTGGTGGCTGACATTTTTTTCTCCTCGAAAAGTTACTCTGTATTTCAGAGTCATTATAACTCTGAAATACAGAGTGTCAACACCCACCCAGACTTTCTATTTATCAAACGGATTTTCCTATTGCATTCCACCTGCCAATGAGACCGTCTTTAAAAACAAAAGGGTCACCCATTAGCCCGCCCCGGTCAATAGTGCAAACAAATCCCTGCTGAAAAATTTATGTGTTATCAACAGCAACTGGAAGTTCGGATGCTGATAGGATTATAATACGAGCTGTATCTACTTTAGAGACTCACCATCATGCCAATTACTGATCAAAATGCTGTAATTCAAGGTTTAGCAAATATCAAGCTGGAGTCACTTCAATTACCTAAAGAAGTACTTGATTTAATTGAAAAAGCTCTGATTGATGATTCTATCGATAGCTCTGATATTTTAGAATTATTGCGTGGTTGATACAGCCTATCCTGATAGTATCGAGCCAGAATTCTACCCAAAGACTACAACGTTCGTTAACCTTTTAGGGATCACTGATCATAACGAGCTTCGAAATAAAGAAGCTAGCTTTACAGCTGTCCTTGAATCTTTCTCTAAAATGACTTGTAACTTTTTCATCGTTGTTGGAATACTGCCGATTCTTGTCAAACCGAACACATTGGCAATTTCACTTAATTTTTTAGCCCCAATTTCCTGAGATAAATACATGGCAATCCATCGCGGTATATTCTCTTTCGTTCTGCCTCGCTGGGTCTTTATAATTGATTCATTACTCACCCCAAAAGTTTTTGCGACCTGTTCAACTATTTCCTCAATTGAAGGCCTAAATAGCTGAATTTCTTGCTTTGACAGGGCACTTTCATCCGTATCACGTTGCTTATAGGCCCAGTCTCGAAAAGCTCGACTTCCCATGTAAGACTGAGTATTCCCTTTGCTGTAAAACAGCGCAACTTCTTCATCTATACCCAGTTCAACAAATGCACGATATTTTTCTCGCAATTTTGATATGACGTGAAGCTGGCCCAATATTTCTTCTTGATACAACCATTCGGGAGCCTTTTGCTTGCGGATATAGTAGTCATAACTACTCCATGGGTAATCCTCAAGTTTTTTCACCCTTTTAGCCTCAAGCGGGTTCTGATGAATGTATCGGGAAAGCTGCAACTGGTAACTATCTTCCTCGATGCAAATCGCTTTATAACGACCTCGGAACAGTGGGCCATCGGTTTGTTTTAATCGGTTATGCCGCTGAGTGTAGACTCCATTAATATGCCGCATGGCACGACCCAGATTTGCTTCCGGGGTTTTAACGAGCAAATGATAATGGTTATCCATGAGGCAATAGCACATAACCTGAAGTCCAAAACGCTGATGTGCTTCAGCCAGACAAGCAAAAAATACTTGAAAATACTTTTCGTCATGGAAGATTTTCTGGCGAGCTCGGCCACGATTCATGACATGGTAATAAGCATTCTCATATTCAATTCGTATAGGTCTCGGCATGGGGGAATATTATCAAACAGAAATAAACCAGTCAATATGATACTTGACCCCTTTTCTCACCAGTTTTTGTTCCTTATTGAGCGATGAAATATCAACACGATCATCCAGATTACTCAATAATTGTTCAAGGCTGCTCAGAGCTGCCTCTTGTGCATTAATTTGTGCTTCACCTGTTGCATTTTCTGCGATGGTCCATAGTGTCATGCTGCGAATTACTAATGAAAAGAAAGTTGCACTCTTCTACCTCCTGAACTTTCTTCATTTTTATAAACCCATCCCATTTTACCAACAATTTGATTAACCAGTTGCAAACCAAAACCGTAACCATAAT
>CAYXVC010000199.1:0-3264 GCA_964468225.1 uncultured Gammaproteobacteria bacterium | reverse complement strand
CGGGATTTTTATCCAGAAGTCTGCGGATGAACTGTTCATCGATTTGGAGTAACTCTTGTTCTTTGAGAACCGTGAGCCTTAGGTGCCTTTGTGTAATTATTGACAAAATAGACACTTACAGGCTACTTTTGTCAAGACTTATTAGGTTTTAGTCGTAAGGGTCTGAACGGTTACGTCATGTTATTCTGAAAACTGTAGGTGGAAAATATGCTACACATATTTGACTCTCACTCCTTAATTTACACACAAAAGGTATGAAGGATTAGTATGTTTTCTGTCTTCAGTTCTGCTTTTTCCAGTAGGTATTCATAATTATATTTCCTCACTCAAATCGTACATTGCTTCAAATTTTTCGGAACTAATACAGTAGGCATCTGTTCCGTCTTCATTATTAAACACAAGATAGTCACCAGCTTTGTAATGAGACTCGCCTTCTTTTGTTTTTACGCTGCCCTCTTTTTCAGCTACCTCGGCCCATACCGAGGTTGTTTTTACATAGGCACCGAGATTGATCTGACGGTAGGTGTTAGTAAAGACTTTCTGATCGATCGTATAAATATCACCGTTATTATTCACTAGCCAGTCACCTTGTTTACAACATTGTTCAGCACCCCATTTCTGGTAACTGAAACCGTTTGTGTCGAGATCCAGTTGAATAGCGATAACGGCCTGGCCGGCTTTTTTTCTGTAGCGCATTCGTGTCATGTTGATTTTAGCCCTCAGGCAGGTCAAAATTCGATGCAAAATCAATGCTTCTGATTTCTCGTTCGGCAGCTGCTATACCCAACCCATGCAAAGTCACCATATTTTCAGGTGCATCCATATTGCTTAGTGATTCAATTTGCTCATCATCTGCCAAATCGGGTAAAAGGCTTTGCACACTTGCCTTACGGAGATCAACGTTGTAGCGTAAATAACTCAACAGAGGCGCACCAGAGACAAGATCGTGTCGCAAATCTCCCAGTTCCCGGTCGATTGTTTTTGCAGTAGGACTGGATGACATCCACTGAAGCATGGTTTCCTGCATCTGGGCACAATCCTCCATCAGTGACATCAATGCGTTGATAGCGTGTTTGGCTGTCACATTAGTTTTCTTGACTTCAGGGTCAGCTGTTCCGGTACCGAGTGAAACTAGCAGTATATTATTTGCCCCCGTAGGCCAGCCAATTTTATAACCATCCATAGTTGCATACATCATAGTCTGCAACGCTGGATTATTGTACGGGCTGACTCCCCCGTCAACAAATTCACCTTTGACGGGTTCATGCCCCGGCTTATCGACAATGGTAATCGTTTCAGGATCAAAAAAAACCGGTGCAGCGGTTGATGCTCGTACCACTTCCCAGAGCGGGTAGTCACCATTACCTATAGTACCACCAGCTCTGGTGGTATAGTATTTTCCACGTGGATTATTACTGATCGGCCAGGGGCTCCCCGTATCCAACCGCTTGGTAATCACTAGCAGGCCTGTTTGCAACGCTTCACTGCCCATCGTTGTATCAGCTCCATAGACATCCTTGAGTTCTTCAATCAACTTATCCTCGTCATATTTGGCACGAAAAAGCCCATTGCGGAAAAAACTTTTTTCAAACACCTTCTCACCAAGTTCCATATATTTTTCACGAATGCGTTCTACCGACCAACCCTGAGCCAAAGCAGCAGCGATGATAGCCCCAGTGGATGTGCCCGAAATAAGATCGAAGTAGTGATATAAACGAAAGTCTTCGGTATCCCCATGTCGATGACGAAGTATGTCTTCAATCTGTTGCAACATTCCAATAGTCAAAACCCCACGTAAACCGCCTCCATCCAAGGTCAAGATCCGTTTAGGCTGTCCGTCGTTGTTTAGATGTTCGCTTAGACTTTTTTTCTTATAATTCATTATTTTCCCCATATGTGGTTTTAAGACTAATCCTCGAAATACAATTTGTATATAGTTACAAACAACACCAGTTAATCAGTTTATACTGACGAAAAATATCATTCATTACAAACGAATCTACTAACTTTAAACCTTCTATCCTTTCTCTATAGATTTTGGCTTACGCAAAACAACATAAATATCTTAAAATTCCAATTTGTTCAGTATTGACTCGCTTAAATGCAAAAATTCATTTGTGTACTAGAAAATTCTGCACATTCGTTTTATCGGTACCAATTAAAAAAATATCAGTCATGGTGTTCGCCAATAATTTCTATTGCTGCATTAACGTTTTCTTCTAGCAAACCAAGTGTCTGGTAGAGTTTTACCTGATTGAGTACAGAAGAGGCTGTAAACCCTTTAACAACAACCGTACATTTTTTGTATTTTTGTTTTACTTTTTTTGGTTGGTCACTTGTCAACAACAGTAAATCAGCCAGTGAGAGCAATGCCCAAGCATCATCAGGATAATTTCGAATTGATGAATCAATCGCGAGTTCGGTTGCAGCAGTCAACTTTGCGCAATGTTTAGTCATCTTCTGCAGTTCAAATTCTGCATCTTGTTCATCGTCAAAATCTAGAGCCCAGATTTCAGGGTGTAATTTCGCAAGTTGCAATTGTATACATAGCATTGCCACTGCATTTAAACCAGAATAGTAGTGACTTCTATGTTGCTCAAAGCCCAGGTGATAAGCATCATAAGCCTGTTTGAGCAATGGTGATATCAGAGCATCTTGTTGGCGTTGCTCCAGTTTATCTTCAGCTTCCCATTGATTTCGCCAGCGAGTTTTGTAGTTACTGGCAATCAACGCGTGAGTTTCTGCTCTATCCCAATCACTGGGGTGATTCTCAAGGGCACGCTTTGCTGCGTGATCTGACAGTGTATGTTCTCCAAGCTTCTGGTAGCTGGTCGCCAGCTTTTGATTTGCTTCGGCATCATACATGTCGAATTTGCGAATACGTTCCCAGGTAGCGCAAGCTTTTTTATGCTCACCCAGGTTGAACTGAGCAGTCCCAATCAGACGCAGACCTTCTGTTTCCCAATGCTCCCCAATTGCTTCGTTTAACAATGTTGCTAAGCCATTAACATCTTTATTTTTCAGTTCTACCTGTTCACGAAATTTAAGCGGCACAACAACCACCTTATTTGGATCCATGCTTTCAAGGCCCGGCAATAATTGAAAAATTGGGCTGTCGACCTGTTCATTTGCCAAAGTTTCCTCTACCACCTTTATAAGTGTTTCTATTGATGCGGCAGGGTCACCAGGATCGTAAGGCATGTACCGGTCTGAATTTAGGTCGAATATGTGCGGATCTGAATTTTTACTTGCTTTAATCATCAC
>CAYXVC010000198.1:0-3278 GCA_964468225.1 uncultured Gammaproteobacteria bacterium | reverse complement strand
GTTCTTCACTATCGAATGAATCATCAATGACTACGAGGTTTATTATTTTTTCTTGTTCCACTTAGTTTTAATCTCTACAAATTTGATGCATAAAAAATCTGCTTAAACTACAGATGCTTCCTATAATGACGACCATAGTTCATCGAAGTCATCTTTGTTCTTTGTTGCTTGTTCTTTTTTGGCTTGCTTCCTGATACGCTGGTCTTCTTCAGAGTTTTTATAAGTGAATTGTGTGAAGGAGCCAGTATGTTCTTTGCTTGGCCCGAGTGTTATGTTTAATTTGCTTTCGAGTACTTTCACCACGAGTTTATCACTTGTTTTAAATGCATGAGCAGGTAGCAGTGTGGTTGCCCCCTGTTTTAAAGCTTTTATGCCAGGTAGCATTAAACAATCAAACGGTATTTCGTCCGGACGATTGAAACGTTGTGCCGTCGCCGTAATGACTTTCGGTGATATTACCTGAACGCCAATTTCGAGACCTTGCTCCTGTGTAAATTGCATCCATCGGATAACACCGATGCGCCATTCGAATTTACCTTTTGTGTCAAATTCCTGGAGCGCAATTAACTCGCCAATCTGAGCCTTGGAAGTTTCATCTGAATCCCATCTCAGGCAGTAACCACCGGCACTGATGTTGACAATTTCCCAGTCAGATTTTGCTTTTTTCTTACTGAGGTTCAGACGTTGCTCGCTTACATGCTGCTGTTCGTTTTCATAAGTGTCAGTCAGTACTCGCCCTTTAGCAACCATGTCCCACGAATCGTTCTGTATGTCACCAATTTCGGTATGGGTCATGTATCCCTGCTCGCGTTTATCTGCGTCAGTAACAATTGATTCTAATGTGAAGTCAGGGTCTTGTTTGGTCGCGGTTGAAGTGCGAATAAAACCGGTTTTAGTATCGATACTTTCATCACCGGAGAGTGAGGTGCGAATTATTTTTGCAGCAAGTTTTAGACCGATAGCTACGTTGATGTATCCGTGATGGTCTGCTCGAGAAAAGCGACGTTTAACATTTTCTGCCCAGACATTAACTAGTACGTTGAGTGTTTCCACAGAAATTGAATCACCGAGGGTCAGTTTTTGTTTTTGTTTTGCCTGTTCTTCGATGAGCGATTTCACATGAGTGACTAACTGACTTGCGTCGAGAGTACGCAGTGGCGTTTTGTTTTCGAGATCCGCTTTACTTAAATAATTGGGTGCGGAGTCTTCATGGATGCGCATGCTAAAAATATGATCAATCTGACTTTCTGATGCATCACGAGAGAGCTTTGCATATTTTGCCCAGTCGAAGAGTTCTTTATAAATACGTTCGCTGTCACTTTGCCTTAGAGCGATGGGCCGAGCCAGGGCAAATAATAAAATTTGTTTGTAGCAATTTTCAATGGTGGTTTTTTCCTGTTCGTTTTCAGAATCAAGTACAACGTTTCCAACTATGCCCTTATCTTCAGCAAATACATAAAGTTGATGTACATCGCGCCACAGGTTTTTTGGGCAGGGCGCATAAACCTCTGAAGTGCGCAAAAACATTTCAGACAAATATTTAATTGCCCGGCAGATGGTGGTGCTAAGAACTTTGTCATCAATTTTAAGATCGACGTTATTTGCAGCTTCCTGCGCGATGATTTCGTAACCGTAAACCAGCTCCTGCAAAATGGATTGATTTAAATTGACAATTTTTTGACTTTTGTCGGGCAGGGGCAGGGTGCGATTAATAAAATATTTTTTAAGATTGTTAAAGATGTTGCGAGATTGTTCGCGCAACATTTCGAGATTTTCCAGTCGATGTTTATTGGGCATCGTCTGGCGATTTTGATCGCGAAGTATCTGAAAGGTTTGCTTGGTCAATTCACCCATGTTTGCATTGGGCAGTGCTGATAACACCTTCTTGAATTTGCGAGGATGGCTAGGTGTTGCGTTTGCAGTGGGCTCTTTCTGTTCGGGTATGTTTAGTTTCATTATCTTAAGCTGTATTTTTTAAATCCAAGTCATTGTTATTATTATAAAAATAGACATCCGGATATTTTATTTATAGTTACTCCATCGTTAAGCCTAATTGTAGCTTAGATACTGAAAATTGCTGTTTTTGATCGGTTTCCTGCAATTTCCTGTACCAGTCGTGGTACCAGATAGCCGGGTAATTGTTGTTCCATCTCCTGTCTTAAGTTGAGCGCGAGTTCAGCCGATGTTTCAAAATGCATGGCACCGGTTACTGGATCGAGTAGATGCAGGTAATAAGGCAATGTTTTGCATCGAAATAATTGTTTACTCAGTGTAACTAAAGTATCGGCATCATCATTGATACCTTTAAGTAGAACGCTTTGATTTAACAGCGTTATACCCGCTTTTTGCAGTAGGTGTAGCTTATTTTGTTCAGCGATTTGCAGTTCATTGGCATGGTTGGCGTGAATGACCATGACGATGTCGAAGCGAGATGAGCGCAGCAAATCCAGCAGGCCTTCATCTATTCGATCAGGCAGCACCACGGGTAAGCGGCTATGAATTCTAAGTGTTTTAATATACTCGAGTGTTTCTAAATGAGTGAACAGTCTGGACAGTCTTTCATTGTCCAGGATTAACGGGTCTCCGCCGCTGAGAATGATTTCATCAATCTCGATGTGTTGTTTTAAATAATCCAGAACGTTATGTAGGGCCTTGCTGGAATAAGCAGACTGTTGGTAGGGATAATGTCGACGAAAGCAGTAACGACAATGTATCGCACAGGCACCGGTGGTGATGAGCAGTGCACGGCCATGATATTTGTGTAATAGACCCTGTGTGGCTAATGCCTCTTTGTCACCAACGGGGTTGGTAGTGCCATTTTTTTGCACCTCTAGGTCGTTTTCAGTGCGTTGCGGTAATATTTGTTGCAGTAACGGGTCGTTGAAATCACCGGGTATTATCTTATTGAGGTATGAATCTGTTGCTAGACAGGTAAATTCAGGTTGTAGGTCTACGGTGTCTATATAGTGGGAGAGGTTAAGTCGACGTAGTAAAGTGTCTACTGATATCGTGGCATTTGCTAGCTCTTTTTTCCAGTTGGACTCGGATGATGTCGTCACGTTTACAGATTCGCGCGAGTTTGAAATTAATTCAACGGAGTGTGACATTTAAGTTAAAGACAATTCAGGGTAATATACGGGAAAATTTATACAGAGAAGTTTAGCATGGCAACATACAGCACGAATCAGTTTAAAAACGGTTTAAAAATTATTCTTGATAATGATCCTTGTTCTATCACTGAGAATAACGTGGTGAAACCGGGAAAAGGGCAGGCTTTC
>CAYXVC010000197.1:0-3301 GCA_964468225.1 uncultured Gammaproteobacteria bacterium | reverse complement strand
AGATGCCAATGGCAAACGCCCCAGCGCCATCTTTCAGGAAACCTTCTTTTGTTTGCTTGAACAGGTGCGTGAACGACTGCCGAGGAAG
Source organism: uncultured Gammaproteobacteria bacterium (assembly GCA_964468225.1). Taxonomy (GTDB): domain Bacteria; phylum Pseudomonadota; class Gammaproteobacteria; order JAADGQ01; family JAADGQ01; genus S141-38. The sequence continues at coordinate 3,213 of CAYXVC010000197.1, read as the reverse complement.
GATGCGACAGAGATGGTGCGACTGATCGACTCCACAACAATTGATCTGAACCTCAATCAGTTTAAATGGGCGAAGTTTCGTAAAGCCAAAGCAGGTATCAAGCTGCACACAGTCTATGACCCCGATGCCGAAGTTCCTGTTTTCTTTGAAATGACGACTGCAAAAACAAATGATTGCAAAGCACTGAGCCTTTACCCATCGCTACAAAAGAAGAAATACCAAAACTCTACTGGATGCTATCGAAATATTGGGCAGTTTTTGGAATTATTACTACCATACTTCCACTTGCTAATTTATATTTCATGGTATTTAAACCAACATAAGACCTGATGTGATTAACCATAAGAAATTGAAAATATTAATAAAACTAACAATTGCTTGCACGCGGACTGCCATAAGCGTCATGTCTTTTGTGGGGGTATGAGAAATTTGAGAATTGCTATATACATAATGGCGGTGTTGATCGCCTTGTCTTCCTGTGCTTCTATCTCATCACAAAGCAGTGGGCGGGCTTCAATGGAAAATAAACCTATGCATCACACTGAAACAGGATTTCAAAATCATCCTTTTGTAGAAACTGCGGTTTCTAAGGGATTTCTCTTTTATGTTCGCAGATTTTGGGGTTCGGTTTTTACACCTGATGTTCCAGATGGTCACGCATTATCCACAAAAGAGTCCGTACTGCTCTTAAACTCGATTAAAGGAGACAAAATTAGCTGGCTGGGGCATGCTAGCTTCCTGCTAAAGACATCTGAAGTAACAATATTAACAGATCCATTTCTAACAGAATTCGCAAGCCCAATTTCATGGACAGGCCCCAGAAGGTTCGTAGAGCCAGGTCTCACCTTAGAGAATTTGCCGCAAATAGATGTTGTGCTTGTTTCGCATAGCCATTATGACCACCTAGATGACGAAACCGTTAGAAGCCTGGAAAATAAACAAAAAATCCATGTTGTAGTTCCTTTAGGTCTAAAGTCTTTTTTTGTGGAGCGAGGATATGAAATGGTAACTGAGTTGGATTGGGGAGAATCGGTTACTATAGAACGCATTAAGATAACATCACATCCCGCCGTTCATGACTCGGCTCGGAGTATTGACGATCATGATAAGACCTTGTGGTCATCATGAGTGATTGAGAGTCCAGAAAGAAGAGTTTTCTTTGTAGGAGATACTGGATACTCTAAATCAATTTATAGTCGTATTGGTGAAAAATATGGCTCATTTGATTATGCGATTGTCCCTATAGGTGCTTATGAACCAAGAAAGCTAATGTGGATGTCACACGTAACACCAGAAGAAGCGGTTTCTATTGGATCTGATGTGCGTGCAAACACACTGATCGCCTCACATTGGGGTACTGTTAGTAGTTTATCGGATGAGCCTCCGTTTGAACCGCCAAAACGTTTTAAAAAGTCAGGGGCTGATAATGGATTTTATGAGCGAGATCTATGGATTATGAAAGTTGGGGAAACTCGGTCGCTTGTAAATGAAATCCCCTGAGGTGCTATAACCAACAAAATCTAACAAAAGCATCCTCGTATCAATCAAGTTGAGTTCGGACTGGATATTTATGGAGAATAACAACTTTGATCCACTACCCAATTAAGGTGCGTTTGCCCTGATCACTTCTTAATGATAAAAACTAAAAAGTTACGCTGATTAATTAGAGTGAAGGGACTTTTTTCCGCGGAGCGGCTTCGCTCAACAAGAGTCATCTACTTTTCAAAAGCACTATCACATGCCATCTGCATACCATTGTCACATGCCTTTTTGTGCCAGTGCTTGGCCGCTGCTTTGTTCCGACTCACTCCTTGCCCGTTGTCATATGCTTTTCCTAAACTATATTGAGCAATTGCGTGACCTTGCTCAGCGGCTTTTTGATACCACTTATAAGCCAATTTATAGCTTTGAGGTATTCCTAGGCCATTGGTATATACAATTCCTAAATTATATTGAGCAATTGCATGGCCTTGCTCAGCAGCTTTTTGATACCACTCATAAGCTAATTTATAGTTTTGGGGTATCTCTAGGCCAACACTATATAAAACCCCCAAATTATATTGAGCATTGCCATGGCCTTGGTCAGCGGCTTTGTGATACCACTTAGATGCTAATATATAGCTTTGGGGCACTCCTTGGCCGTCGGTATATAAATTTCCTAAATTATATTGAGCATCTGCATCACCTTGCCCAGCCAATTTTTTAATAACATCACTATCAGATTCATCTGCATAAATATTTGATGACAACAAAAAAAGAAGTGAAAATAATATAAACAGTTTTTTTTTCATAAAACTATAGCCCTGTAATTAAATTTTGCACCAGTTTCTGAGGTTGCTTTATTCTCAATCCTTATGTTTTGTTTTGCAACTGCAATAAAATAGCTTCATTTTCCAGAGTTGATACATCCTGGGTAATCTCTTCACCACTGGCGATGGTTCGAAGCAGACGACGCATGATTTTCCCTGAACGGGTTTTTGGCAGATTATCGGCGTAGCGGATCTCTGCAGGTTTGGCGATTGGGCCAATCTGTTCAGAGACCCATTTGCGCAGCTCTTGAGTCAGCGTTTCATCTATGCCATCTGTCGGACGCTCTCCACGCAAAACAACAAAAGCAAAAACAGCTTCACCGGTGGTTTCATCGGGCTTGCCAATAACAGCGGCTTCAGCAACTTTTGGATGCGCAACCAGAGCGGATTCAATTTCCATCGTGCCTAATCGGTGTCCGGATACATTCAGCACATCATCAATGCGCCCCATAATCCAGAAGTAGCCGTCTTCATCACGACGAGCACTGTCACCCACAAGGTAATATCTTCCTTCAAAATGGCTCCAGTAAGTATCTTTGTAGCGTTGTTCATCGCCCCAGACGGTGCGAAGCATGGAAGGCCAGGGCTTTTTAATTGCCAGATAGCCGCCTTTATTGGGCGCTGTAATGCTATTGCCTTTTTCGTCGAGAATATCCGCATCAATGCCGGGCAGTGCTAAAGTGCATGAACCCGGTTTGGTGGCGACTGCACCCGGAATTGGAGCCATCATGATGGCTCCTGTTTCTGTTTGCCACCAGGTATCAACAATCGGGCATTGGTCTTTACCAATGACGCTGCGATACCACATCCAGGCCTCAGGATTGATCGGTTCGCCCACGGTTCCAAGCAGGCGAATGCTAGAGAGGTCGTGCTTGTTGGGCAGTTCATCGCCCATCTTCATAAG
>CAYXVC010000196.1:0-3321 GCA_964468225.1 uncultured Gammaproteobacteria bacterium | reverse complement strand
TTTTTGGCATATTCGTACTCTTCCAACACAACAGCACCTGCACCATCACTGAGCACGAAGCCATCGCGGTCTCTGTCCCAAGGGCGACTTGCCGCTTCAGGATCATCATTACGTGTAGAGAGTGCACGAGCGGCGGCAAAACCACCCAACCCACAGGGTGAAGTCGTCATCTCTGCACCACCGGCCACCATCACATCCGCATCATTATACTGAATCATGCGTGCAGCACTACCTATGCAGTGCGTACCTGTTGTACACGCAGTGACGATGGCGTAATTCGGCCCTTTCATTCCATACATCACAGACAAATTGCCTGAGATCATATTAATAATATTGCTGGGTACGAAAAACGGTGAAATCTTTCGAGGCCCACCTTTCAATAAGGCTTCTTTGCCTTTTTCAATACCAGGCAAACCACCAATACCGGAACCAATCGCAACACCAATACGATGCGCATTCTCTTCGGTCACTTCCAGCCCGGCATCTTCAATCGCCTGTTTGCCTGCAGCAATGCCGTAATGAATAAAGGTATCCATTTTTTTGAGATCTTTTGCAGGAATGTATGCTGATCCATCAAAACCTTTAACAGAACCTCCAAAGCGCACTGAAAAATCAGAAACATCAAACAGTTCCAGCGGTGCAATACCACTTTTCCCTGCCAGAACAGTTTCCCAAGACTCCGCCACAGTTAAACCCACAGGGCTAACCATACCTAATCCAGTCACAACGACACGTCTCTTATTGCTCACAAGACAAACCTTTTATTAATACAGTTTTACTACATCTATAACAATAAAAAGCGACGACACCCTTCTTTTTAAAAGAGTGCCGCCGCTTTTAGTCATTTTAATTACGCCTGATGAGCGTTAATGAAATTAACCGCCTGAGTAATATTAGAGATTTTCTCTGCTTCATCATCAGGAATTTCACACTCAAACTCTTCTTCCAGAGCCATTACAAGCTCCACAGTATCCAAAGAGTCTGCACCTAAATCATCAACAAAAGAGGCTTCAGTTGTTACTTCCTCTTCTTTAACACCCAATTGTTCAATAACAATTTTTCTAACACGCTCTTCAATAGAACTCATAACGAATCATTCCTCCCAGAATATAACTACGTAGTTACACTACAAACACTATTTTATTGAAAACAAATTCAAGATAAAAGAAAACAAAAAAGAGCTACGATATATTTAACGTAGCTTACCCCATATGCATACCACCATTGATGTGCAATGTTTCTCCTGTAATATAAGATGCCGCCGGTGATGCCAAAAAGGCCACTCCAGCCGCAATCTCTTCAGGTCGCCCCAAGCGACCCACAGGTACATTCGTTAACAATGCGTCTTTTTGCGCATCGGGTAACACCTTCGTCATATCCGTATCAATAAAGCCAGGTGCAATACAATTAACTGTAATACCACGAGAACCGACTTCTCGTGCCAATGATTTGCTCAACCCCACCAACCCTGCTTTAGCAGCTGCATAATTTGCCTGTCCTGCATTCCCCGTGGCACCCACCACAGAGGTAATACTGATAATACGTCCGCTACGCGCTTTCATCATAGGGCGCAAGCAGGCTTTAATCAGGTGAAATGCTGAGCTTAAATTGGTGTAAATAATGTCGTCCCACTCATCGGTTTTCATCCGCATCATCAGATTATCACGAGTAATACCTGCATTATTCACCAGAATTGAAGGCGATCCAAATGCATCCGTCGTGATTTTTAGTGCAGCACTGATGGAGTCACTTTGATTCACATCAAGCACCACGCCCAAACCGTTAAAACCATTGTCTTTAAAGTATTCGGTAATTTTCTCTGCACCAGAAGTCGATGTTGCAGTACCGACAACGGTCGCCCCCTGCCCTGCAAGTTCTAATGCAATTGCACGGCCAATTCCGCGGCTTGCGCCTGTCACCAGTGCAATTTCTTTATCCAAAGCCATTCTTACTTTCCTAATTTTTCCAACGCCTTTGAAAGCGTTGAATCATCATATACAGGCAACGCAATTATCTTTCTATCGATGCGTTTAGTCAAACCTGCTAAAACTTTACCTGGCCCGCATTCTACCAAAGCATTCACACCAATGGCACTCATTTCGTTCACAACCTGCGTCCAGCGCACTGGACTATGAAGCTGTTTAACTAAAGATTCTTTAATTAAATCAGGCTCATGATTAACTTTTGCATCCACATTATTAATCACAGGAAATTGTGGTGATTTAATTTCAACTGCTTGCAATCGCTCTGAAAGTCTTGAAGCGGCTGGCTTCATCAATTGGCAATGAGAAGGCACGCTGACCGGCAATAACAAAGCACGCTTTGCACCGGCATCGATTGCCAAATCAATCGCACGAGAAACAGCTTCCGAATTTCCGGCAATCACCACTTGACCGGGCGAATTAAAATTAACGGCTTCAACAACTTCATTCTCTGATGCACTTTGACATAACTCAATCACCTGCTCATCAGCAAGTCCGAGTATTGCCGCCATCGCGCCTTTACCGGCAGCCACAGCAGCCTGCATAAAGCGCCCACGCTCCGCAACCAATGAAACGGCTGATTCCAGAGATAACGCGCCTGCACAGACCAATGCCGTATATTCCCCCAGACTATGCCCTGCCATCACATCAGGCTGTATATCACTTTGAGTCTGCCATACACGCCAGACAGCCACACCAGCAGTTAGCATGGCGGGTTGCGTTTTATCTGTTTGATTCAGTTCGGTATCAGGGCCATTTTGTACTAAAGACCATAGATCATATCCGAGCACACCGGAAGAAAGATCAAAGGTTTCGCGAACAAGTGAGTGATGCTCTGCCAAGTCAGCGAGCATACCGATAGATTGGGAACCTTGACCGGGAAAAACGAAAGCAAGTTTACTTTGCATTGAAATAGTGAGCACCTAATATTTAACGAGCGCAGAGCCCCATGTAAAACCACCGCCAAAGGCTTCCAGCAATAAGGTTTCCCCTCGTTTGACACGCCCATCACGCACTGCCACATCAAGCGCCAATGGAATTGAGGCAGCGGACGTGTTGCCATGCTCTTGCACAGTCACCACCACGCGTTCCATGGGCATTTTAAGCTTTTTAGCCGTTGCAGTAATAATGCGAATATTGGCTTGATGGGGAATCAACCAATCAATATCACTTTTTTCCAGTTGATTGGCTTCCAGCGTTTCATCCACCAATTGGCCGAGCGTATTCACTGCTTTTTTGAATACTTCAGGCCCATTCATATGAATAAAAGCACTTTGACTTTGAACTTGATCATAACCTTGGGAAATACCAGCGGGAACCGTCAGAAGGTCTTTGTAAC
>CAYXVC010000195.1:0-3330 GCA_964468225.1 uncultured Gammaproteobacteria bacterium | reverse complement strand
AGCAGCACTACAATACTGAATACATTCAGCAGAGTAAAATGTGTTTTTGGCAGGAGAAATTTCGCCCTTTCTGAAGGGGAAAAGGCAGCCGTAGCTACCTTTTCCCCAATGGGTAAAAAAACATCAAACATTCATGAATTACGGCATGATTACATGGTTCCCTTTTCCATGCTGTCAGCCATACCGAGCGGTAAAGAGAGGCTTGCGATAACAGGTGTTGCTGCTTTGTACCCCAGGCCGGATTTTGCAATATGGACATAGATAGTGGTGATAAAAAACTCACGCACAAGATTTTCGCCCAACATTCCCATAATGAGCGGGATGATGCTTGCAAGTACCAGCCAGTTAATGAGAGGAGAAGTATCTTTAAAAAACATGAGCGAAGCCAGTGCAGCCAAACCCGTTAATACAAGAAGCGACCGTGTAACCAGTGTAAATGTGTATTGTGTTTTCATGTTTGTCATCCTTGATGTTTGGTTATCTATAAGTAATGTCCATTAGGGACACAACACTTTAGACGCACACACGTTAAATTTGGATGACATTTTTGTGATAATTTCATAAGTTTTTTTGCATTTGTACGGAATAATGAGGAGCGGAAAGGCTACTTCATTAAAAACTGATAAAATACACAGGGTTAGATATTTATCGAGAGAAGTTATCTTAAAAAACTCTCATATCGGCCAGTATCATCGAACATTTTTTGTCTTGCCGAACCCGGGCGACGGGTTAAATTTGTTGACTGGTGTGAATATCCAGTCCGGACTTGACGTAGTTTCTGTGCCGCATAAGGGATTCTACCCTGATCAAACGGGGTTAATGACCAGAGAAAAAATGTTCGAATCATACAAGTATATTTGAATATGAGCTAAGCGCTAAATTGTAGCCAACCCATAGAGGTACTCATCTTTTTCTGTGTCGCTGAAAATTTTTAGATTGGGCAGTGCTTGCATGGCGATTGGGCTTATACCAAAACCCATTTGTTATTCCGTTGATTGAGGGAAATCGAGCTGGGTAGTTACTATTTTTCTACCTTTTATTTCTCCACCTGCTATCGACCACTCCCTTGCCCACCGATCCATCTGAGCAAGCACAAACACCGTGCCCACGACACTCGGCTTGGCCATGTTTTGCCCCGTGTCAAACAGACATTGACAACATGTATCCATTTGGATGCACCGGGGCGTGTACATCGTTAAATATCTCGACGAGTTCAAAAACTGGTTTGATAGTCTTAGGGACGTGCACGTCCCTTAAAGACAATACTGTCCGACTCAGGCTGGCCAGGCGCATGGAAAAAACTTCGCGTGGATTGTTGGGTGATGTGGAGCCTGTTGGTGAAGGTGTTAGCGAAATGCGCGAACATTTTGGCGCAGGCTGGCGACTGTATTATGTCATTCGAGGCAATGAAGTGATTATTATGCCTGGTGGCGGTACTAAAGCCACCCAGTCGCGTGATATTAAAGCGGCGAAACAACGCGCCAAACAACTGGAGGATTAAATTATGTCTGCAAAAATCAATATGACCGATTTGCCCGAGTTTGATATGGCAGAGCAATTGCGAACCGAGCAAGACATTGCTGAATATATTACAATGGTGTTTAACGATGGAGACACTGACAAGCTTATTCGTGCCGTGGGTTATATTGCCAAGGCGCGTGGCATGACTGAAATCGCTCAAAAAACCGGACTTGGCCGAGAGAGCTTGTACAAAGCTTTGAAGGCTGGCTCTAAACCGCAGTTTGATACCATGATTAAAGTACTCAAGGCGATTAATATTGATTTGAAAGCCATTGGTCATGTTGCTACTCATTAAATTCATAACATTCAAGTTGGTACGGTAGGCACATTCTTTGTGCTCACGAATTTATTCATCAATACCCATTGCATCAAAACATAACTCCTCTACACCCCTATCTGTTATTACCCTGATTCCGCGTGGGCACAAACACCATGCCCGCTAAACGCAACCTTAATAAACAACCCCGCAGCAAGCTGCGGGGAATTGAACCCAAAGAGATTAAGGATTATCACTGGATGAACGCATATTGACATCCAGCCTTTTTGTATTACAATGTGCAATACACTGATTTTCCGGAGAAAACTGATGATTACCCTCAGGTTAGACCCAAAACTGGAAAAGACCATCAATGACGCAGCACACAGGTTAGGCTTGAGCAAGTCAGAGCTAATACGAAAAAGCGTTACGGAATATATAGATAAGTTAGAAAAACCTTCTCCCTGGGAGTTAGGTAATAATATATTTGGTAAATATTCCAGCGGTAAAGGTAATTTATCAACGGATAGAAAAGCTCTTCTAAAAGAAAAGATAAGAATTAAAAGATGAAAAAAATATTGATTGACTCCGGTCCATTGATTGCACTATTTGATCGAAGTGATAAATATCATCAGGCTTCAACGGCGTTCATCAAGAAGAATCATAGTGAATTGATTACTACGCTGGCATCTATCACTGAAGTTATGCATTTACTTGATTTCAGCAGAGATGCCCAGGCAGACTTTCTAAGTTGGGTAGATGCGGGCGCAGTGTCTGTTGAGACGATCACAACAGATGACTTTCAAAGAATCAGGGAGTTGATGGCAAAGTATTCTGATCTACCAATGGATTTCGCTGATGCTTGCCTGGTATTTGTTGGCGAAAAAATTAACATCAATAAAGTTGCAACAATTGATCGAGATTTTGATGTATATCGGCTCAAAGGAAAGCGCTCATTCACAACATATATTAAATAGGCCCACACACAGAAAAAAGGGGGCACGTATCAATTCTGGTTTCCATATCCAGCAACCCCGCATCACCGATTTTTTCTCCTTCAATCAGGGCAACACGTAAATCCCGGTTTTGAATCTGCTTCTTTTTCTTCCAGTAATCGCAAACCCTCATGTACCAGTTCGCTTGCAGTGGCGTAACGTCCTTGCATGACATGGAACTCAATGAAACTGTTCCAATGCTCACCAGGGCTTAACGTTTGTGTCACAGCAGGCTATTGACTTTCAACAAAAAGTTTCTTTTTTGTGGGGCTGCGGACTTGCACAAAATAAACTACCTCGCAGCAAGATCTGCACCACCAATGACCTCAGTGCCAGGCAAGAAATACCCGGTGCCAGATTCACAGCGCATCTTTATTAATGGGGTTTCTGTTTATTAAAAATCTGCAACACTTGCCTCCTCCCCTTGCAGCAACTTCGTTTTCATAAATTATTTCACTCAGATGAATGAAAGCCATCCCGCTATCCTAAAAACCACTTTTCCACCATACGTCATTTGACGTATCCCCCTGTGCCACATGACGGATTCTACCCCGATCA
>CAYXVC010000194.1:0-3339 GCA_964468225.1 uncultured Gammaproteobacteria bacterium | reverse complement strand
CAACTGCCACCACTGCGAGAGCGACAACAGGACATCACCGAACTGGTGCAAGTCCTGCTGGCACGCATCAACAAACAGATGCATCGTAACGTCACTCAGGTCTCAATGGATGTCATCGACAACATGCAGAGATATAGCTGGCCAGGCAATGTGCGAGAATTAGAAAATATATTAGCAAAAGCGGTGGCGCTCTGCCCAGGAAATACGATCACCCGCGACCTCGTCAGCGAGATTTGCGATGATCACTCTTCACACCGGGATATTGAACATCATCACGAAATGAGCCACTCGCTGTGCGAGATGTCATTGGAGGAGGTTGAAAAAATACACACCATTCGTGTGCTTGGAGCAACCCGCTGGCACAAAGGACGTACCTGTGAAATATTGGGTGTCTCTCGACCACGTCTGCGGCGTATGATCAAACACTTTGACATCATTCAACCTGCTGACATACCCGATAATGAAGAAGATGCCGTTGAATAAAATTAAACATCTTGTTCAGATCTCCACGAACTCCTGAACAAAGTATTCCACTTTATTATCCATTCACTACTGCTATTTTTGGGTGTTGTAGAAAAGAGACAAATACCATTCACCCATATCAACAACTATTTTTTATGTTTCAACATGTTATAGCAACTAAAAAACAGATTAAAACTTTTTTTCACGTTGCAATAAAACAACAAGCATGTGGCATAATTTATGCAGTCAATTATATGACGTTGTTTTTTACCCACGCTGCATTAGGGAACATAGGAACGAGCAAAGGCTCACTGGGGTTATTAGCATCCGTTGTTAAAAAATATTTTATTTTTATGGTTGATGGGGAAACAAGCTCATGATTGACAAAAAAAAATTTAAGAATGCAACCACTCTGCTAAGTGCCACGAGCATCGCTTGTGCCGCTGTTATAGTCTCGGCGCTCAGCATGAGCAACGTAGCCAGCGCAGCCGTTAATGTAAACGACGATGGCACTGTCAAACTCTTCGGAGATGTACGTTTGCGTATGGAATCAGACAAACAAACAAAACAGGACAATACTGATAGAAAAAGAGACCGTACTCGTTACCGTGCACGCATTGGAGCCAGTTATAAGGCGAATGACGCATGGTCAGGTAAAATTCGCTTGGCCACGCGTCATTCGCCACATGTGACGTGGGGTACGGCTGGGGACACCTCTGCAGACATGAAGATGGGTGTAGATACAGCCTACATTGCTTTTACAGGCGTTGAAAATCTTACTGTAATCGCGGGTAAAACCCCACTTAACTTTTGGCAACAAACCGAAATATTCTGGGATACCGACATTACCGCAGAAGCATTTGCAGCAGTATATCAGGCTGGCCCGGTAACTTTAAATGGAGCCTATGCCATGTTACTGGATGGTGGTTGGGATACCGGAAATGATGACATCACCGCCATCATCGCCCAAGCCGTATATAACACTGAATGGGATGGGTTGAAGTTCACAGGCGCTTTAGGAGGTGCCAAAGTGGATGACCCCGACAATGTCTTGGAGCTGAATTCTGATTCTCACACCTCACTGAGTGCTCAGTTAAAAGGTGCAAATTGGAGAGTCGGCGCTGAATATATCGCCGGTAATGCAGACGAAGAAGATATTGCCTATGTCGTACAGACTCGATACAAATTCAATGATATATTTGGTGTGCGTGTTTATTACTACCATGTAGAAGCTAATGCAACACTGGGCGATGGCCTGTTTACTCAGGACAACTTCCCTTCTAAACAGAACTCAGCAGATAACTTTAAAGGATATCGATTACAGCTGGATGCCGCCGTTGCAAACAATACCTCAATTGATGTGCGTTACTATGTCACTGACATCATTCAAGAGGGTATTGATGAGCAAGCCAAAAGCCATGATCGCCTGCAACTCAATGTTAACGTGAAGTTCTGATATCATTTGTAATTCACTCGGCAGCCTCACTGGACACTTCCAATGAGGCTGTTTTTTTTCATGATGATAATATCTGACCATATTGAAAATGCCTAAGCAAGCTAACAAAGTCACCAACATACCCGTCGATGAAGCCATAAAAATCTGTTTGGAACAAACGGGACTCATGAACAGCGAACGTCTTCCATTAACCGCTGCACTGGGACGTGTGCTGGCTCACGATATTTGCTCCCAGCGAGAACATCCACCGTGGGACAATTCTGCGATGGATGGTTACGCCGTACGCTGGAAAGACATCAGTGATGCCAGCTCGGATAGCCCTGCCATGCTCCAGGTGATTGGTGAAGTACGCGCTGGAGGTATGTCCGATCGTGAAGTGGGCACCAACGAAGCCATTCAGATCATGACCGGAGCACCCGTACCAAACGGTGCCGATACCGTCGTTCGTATTGAAGATACCGAACCTAGTGGCAATTCTGTCAAAATTTTGCGGCCTAACAACAAAGGCGGAAATATTCGCAGACGTGGAGAGGATGTCTCGCTGTATCATAAAGTCATTGACGCGGGCACACGCTGCCGGCCCGGTGAAATCGGCATGTTAGCCACTGCCGGAGTCGTCTGGAGCCAGTTTTATCAACAACCGAAAATCAGCGTACTCACCACCGGCAATGAACTGGCAGAGCCTGGTGAGAGTCTTGACCCTGAAAAAATTGTCAACAGCAACGCCTACTCGATTGCCGCTCAAGTGAGCGAGAGTGGTGGCCTGCCCGTGTCCATCGAAACCGCGCGTGACAGCAAGGAAAACCTGGAGCAACAAATGCGTCAAGCGCTTGATGCTGACATTGCACTGATCATCGGTGGTGTCTCCGTCGGTAAATACGATTTTGTCAAAGATGTGCTGGCGGATCTCGGTTGCGATATGAAGTTTTGGCGCGTCAAGATGCGTCCGGGTCATCCGGTAGCCTTCGGAGTTCTCCCCGCTCACGATTCTGGCGGCAAGAAAAAACTGCTGTTTGGGCTACCAGGCAATCCTGTTGCCTGTATGGTCGCCTTTTATCAGTTTGTCCTGCCTGTCATGCGTAAAATGATGGGAATGCAGCAACTTTTTTTAAACGAAGTCGATGCCGTTCTTGAAGAAGATATCAGTATTCACTCTGGCCGCCGTCATTTTGCGCGAGCAGTCACAACTTATGATGAAGGCCGTTATCGGGTGCGTTTAACAGGCGCGCAAGGAAGTGGCATTCTTACTTCCATGGTGCAAGCCAACAGCTTTCTGGTTTTACCCGAAAACCAGGGAGAATATAAAATGGGCGAAACAGTACGGGTTCAGTTATTTCCTTAATCTAAAGCAGGAGAGTAACAATGACAACGATCAAACACCTCTGCATAAACCCTGAAAAAGGTGGAATAAAGCATCCGGT
>CAYXVC010000193.1:0-3417 GCA_964468225.1 uncultured Gammaproteobacteria bacterium | reverse complement strand
ATTGTTGTATTGGCAGAAAATGGGCTCCTTCAGGTCACGCGCATTGAAAGTATCATTCATGGAGGCAAACTCGAAGGAGGCCTCACACTTGACATCAAAACAGACAAACCCACACTTAATGGCTACTTGCAATTAATCGGCCTCAATCCACGTTCGACTATAGAGGAGTGGAAAAAAATATCTTTGGAAACCCCTAGCATTGATGCACTGCACCGGCTGGATCTCTCTCTTCAAATTGATTCCACACAAGAGCTCACCAGACTTTCAGAAATAGAGATCAAACTCGATAAAAGTAGTGCTGAAGGTACATTAAGTATAGAGCACTCCTCTACACCGAAAATAACAACAAAACTCGATATTGATCATCTCAATCTGGATCACTACCTTCATCCAAAACAAATTCAAGTACCGATAATAAAAAACACACCCAGCAGCACATTCAATATCACGCACCTCACTGCATTTAACCAAAAGTGTGAAACCGTCAAAATACAAAAAACTGATACACCTACCAAGCCCTATTTGATAACCACCACATACAATAAAACTAAAAATAGAGAGATAACGGGAGATCATTTCTCCGAGCTTTTACAAACATTCATGACAAGCCAGTGTTTGAAAAACGTACCTGACGTATGAGAGCACACCATTTTAGTCAATCTCTTCTGGCCTGGTTTGATCAACATGGTCGCCACCACTTACCATGGCAGAAAAACCCGACTCCTTATCGTGTATGGGTCTCTGAAGTCATGTTACAACAGACCCAGGTCAATACCGTCATTCCATATTTTCAAAGATTCGTTGAGCACTTTCCAGAGATACCTACACTTGCTCATGCGACACAAGATGAGGTTTTACACTTGTGGAGTGGGCTCGGTTATTACACTCGCGGCCGTAATCTGCATAAAGCAGCGCAGCTTATCTCGCATGACTTTGATGGTATCTTTCCCGATAAAATAGAAGATGTTATCAAACTCCCAGGCATTGGCCGCTCAACAGCAGGCGCTATTCTGGCTCAAGCACACCAACAGAGACAACCGATCCTGGATGCCAATGTGAAACGTGTGCTGTGTCGCCTTGATGCCATTAGAGGCTGGCCCGGCACATCTATCGTTGAAAAAAAACTCTGGCAACTCGCAGATCAATATATGCCACAAACTCAGCCACGCGCATACACTCAGGCGATTATGGATTTAGGTGCCACGATATGCACACACTCATCACCCCGTTGCACTCATTGTCCGGTACAAAAAATATGTTTAAGCAAGCAACAAAACCTTCAAATTGAGCTCCCCACACCTCGTCCACGCAAAAAGCGACCCACAAAAACTGCTTACGCGCTCATATTAAAAAACGAACAAAATGAAATTTTTTTGGAACAACGCCCATCTACAGGAATTTGGGGAGGTTTGTGGAGTTTTCCTGAAGTCTCTAATAATAAAACCCTTTCCGAATCCGATACAGATTACTTAGAGAAGCAACACCATACCTTCAGCCATTACTACCTTGAACTGACACCAATTATCATCCAGACAAGCAAGCGTTCCCACACAATTCAAGACGCATCGGCAGCAATTTGGTACAATCCCGCCCACTCAAGAAAGCTTGGTTTGGCTGCACCAGTCAAACGCTTGATTAATCAATTATTCCACGAGGAAAGTGATCCATGACACGCTTAGTGCATTGTGTAAAACTCAAAAAAGAAGCTGAAGGGCTTGATCTTGCCCCCTACCCAGGGGAGCTTGGTAAAAAAGTTTATGAAAACGTATCCAAAGAAGCGTGGCAACAATGGATACAGATGCAGACCATGCTCATTAACGAATACAGGCTGGTACTTGTTGAAGCTAAAGCACGCAAATATTTAGCAGAAGAGATGGAAAAATTCCTCTTTACAGACAACAGTGAACCTCCTGCAGCATTCACACCGCCCGCTCCATAAAATAGTTCTTTTTCCTCTTGACTCAATCAATGAAAAACTGTTTAATATCGCCACTTAGGAACGCGCACGGAATAACTTATACAATTATGGTGCTGAGTTTTTGTTCCTGCTCAAACGACTTCAAGAGGCGCATAGCTTGCCTATGTAACGGTTGAAATCGTTTGAGCAGGGGCAAAAAAGCAAGTCAGAATGTATAAGTTATTTCGTGATCGTTCCTTAATGCCCAGGTAGCTCAGTCGGTAGAGCAGGGGACTGAAAATCCCCGTGTCGGCAGTTCGATTCTGTCCCTGGGCACCAATTTATCAATGGCTTACATTAGTTTTAGAGTGTTGTGTTTACCGACTTCATGTTTGTCACTATCACAATGCCGCTCATAAGCCCCCCAATCATCCGTGTAGTAACGACGGATTTCTAAAGCGGGGGTTCCATGTGTACTCTCACCCACCTTCTTGATTTTGGTGTTTCGGACACTTTATTTCTTGATAGCACTTCATGCCCTGCATTATAGGCATTGTTAAATATGAAGATCCTCCACACCTCCGACTGGCACCTTGGCCGTTCGCTTTATGGTCGTAAACGATACGACGAATTTTCGGCATTTCTCGACTGGTTGACTGAGACAATCAAGCAGGAACAAGTCGATACATTGCTCGTTGCGGGTGATGTTTTTGATACGAGCGCACCAAGCAATCGAGCACAGGCGCTTTATTATCAATTTTTGTGCCGTGTTGCTGCATCATCATGTCGCCATGTCATCGTGATTGCTGGAAACCATGATTCGCCTTCATTCCTGAATGCACCGAAGGATTTGCTGCGTGCGCTTGATGTTCATGTGGTCGGTCTGGCTTCAGAGAACCCTGAAGATGAAGTCTTGCTATTAAAAAATAGTGATGGTTCTTCCGAGCTCATTATCTGTGCCGTGCCTTATCTGCGGGATCGTGATATTCGTGTGAGTGAGGCGGGTGAAAGCATTGACGATAAAGAGCGCAAACTGATTGAGGGCATCCGCACTCACTATGCCAATGTGTGTGAACTGGCAGAGAAAAAACGCCAGTCACTGAATATCGAAATTCCGATTGTTGCAATGGGGCATCTTTTTACGGCAGGCGGAAAAACCTGCGATGGTGATGGAGTGCGTGAACTGTATGTCGGATCATTGGCACATGTCACATCAGTGATTTTTCCAGAATGCATTGATTATCTCGCATTAGGCCATCTTCACGTTCCGCAAAAAGTGTCTGGTTCAGAGGTCAAACGCTATAGCGGATCGCCACTGCCGATGGGTTTTGGAGAGGCCGGGCAGGAAAAAAGCGTCTGTTTAATCGAGTTTTCTGGTAGAAAAGCAACCGTTGCACTGATCAATGTGCCACTCTTCCAAAAGCTGGAGCGATTAAAAGGAAATTGGGATGAACTTGCTTCCCGGATTTCTGAGCTTTCAGCCCGGAAAAGCAGCGCATGGCTGGAAGTGATTTATGACG
>CAYXVC010000192.1:0-3445 GCA_964468225.1 uncultured Gammaproteobacteria bacterium | reverse complement strand
TCACTAATG
This sequence comes from uncultured Gammaproteobacteria bacterium, assembly GCA_964468225.1. Taxonomy (GTDB): domain Bacteria; phylum Pseudomonadota; class Gammaproteobacteria; order JAADGQ01; family JAADGQ01; genus S141-38. Next base: position 3,436 of record CAYXVC010000192.1, on the reverse strand, counting down.
ATCGCTGATTCACGTTTGCGAAAGCCCGCTTCACCTTCGATCTCGAAGATCAGAGGAATATCCACACCCGTACGACGCTCAATTTCATGATCGCTGTCAGTAAAATCCAAACACAAGTGTTTAGCCAGTTGTCGCCCGATCGTTGTTTTTCCAACACCCATGGGGCCAATAAGGAATATATTTTGTATTGCCATAGGTGGAAAATACTAGGGGCAGGTGGGGTAAATCAAGTGATTTTATAAAATATAAATGAGATGGCCTGGTTTGAGAGGGGCATTTGTGTCTTAAATTGCTTATAATTTTTGGTTAAACTACAACTTTTGTGAACGCACCAACAAATATGTTATTTTCTTAATATATAGTTGTAGTGGTTGCGAGCAACCTATAGGATGCTCGGTTTTATGGCATAAATTGATTAATGTAGGTATTGAAGAGAGTGTCACTACAACGGTTTGGAGCTTGTCCGTGACATTGTTAATGTGAATGATGTAAGTGGGTGAATATAATATGGCCTTGACACCGTTAAAAAATAACCAGAATTCTGGTATGTCTGAACATAAAAAAGCGCTAAAACACCTCGACGTGCTTATATCTGTCCTCGAATTCGAGGGTGCTAGTATTGGTGTGGGCGATGCAAATGATGCATTGCAGCCAAAAAACCCGTTAGTCAAACCATTGAATGCGCTTGAGCGCAAAAAAGCATTTGAGCAGCTCAAATTGCTCATTTCAAGGTTCTGTTTTACGCCCAGTCACCCGGATGAGCTTGCGGCGGCTCAGCTAGAGGAGCTGCCGAATATTTTTCTGCTTTTGGCCGAACTGGCGATAGAGGCGAAGACCAGTGAAAAAAATCGCAAGGAGAAGAAAAAGCTATTGCATCTGGCAACGCTACTGTTGCGTCATATGTTGCAAATGCCGAATGCCAGTTATTACCGCGTCCTTGGCTTGAATGATGGAGCCACTTTAACGCAGATAGAGAAGCACTATCAATTGCTTTGTAAGTTGTTCTGGTTTGATAGTGCTTTTGATCCGCAACGAAGAAGCAGGTCACGCATTTCTACCGCCTACGCAACTCTCAAGGATCCTGGGTTGCGGCTTAAGTACAATAAGCAACTCGCGCAGCAGTCGTTGTTGCCCACTCCTCGCAAGAGAGCGGAAAGAAAAAATAGTCAGTGGAGTTTTGCAGCCATTGCTATGTTGGTGGTTTTGGGGCTGGTTGGAACCATGTTCTATTTTGATAAAACCATGGAGACAGACGTAACCTCCTCTTCACAAGAGGGTATGTTGCAGCAACCAGAAACACTTTCAACAGAAAAAGTCACTTCTAATGAGGCTCCAGTCATATCTCAAGCTGAGCAACAATTACAGAATATACCTCCTGTAGATGTCCAGGTCATTGTTCCAGAGCCAGATCAGACAGGTCACATGCCGGCATCGAATCAACAAAAGGCTTCAGTGAAGGTTCCACAAAAAAGTGATGTTGCACCAGCCAGTGTAGCCCCCGAAGAAGCTGAACGACCTCTATTGAATGATTCAAACCCGCAGGAAAAGAAATTGGTTCGACAGGAGATTGTTCCATCCATAGTACCGACGCGTGACAACCCTGTTGTGGATGTGCTGCCCATTGTGGAATCGCTTCCGCTGCCCGATGCAAGCTCAAATAGTGAGGTTGAACTGGCTGTTTTATTTACGGAGCCAGCGTTAATCGAGAGTCCTTTTGCGGAGGATGTACTGCCCACGGCGGAATCGCTTCCATTGATCGATTCAAGTTCGAACAATGAAATTGATCTGGCAGCTTTACTTGCGGAACCAGTGCTAATCGGGGCTCCTGTTGCGGAGGATGTACTACCTATTGTGGAGTCGCTTCCGTTGATCGATTCAAGTTCGAACAATGAAATTGATCTGGCAGCTTTACTTGCGGAGCCAGTGTTAATCGAGAGCCCTGTTGTGGAGGGTGTGTCACCCGAGATTGAGTTGCATTCGTTGGATGGAGGAAGTTTGAAGGGTCAGATTGAGCAGGCAAACTTACCTGCTCAATCTGTACATGATAACCCTGTTGTGAATGTGCCGCCTGAGCCTGAATCATCTTCATTGGATGCTTTAAGCTTGAAGGGTCGGATCGAAAAGACCGCCTTACCCTCTTTCTAAGCAGGCGAAAGCTCTTTGAACGGACGTACACGCACGAAATAAATTATGCATTCTGAGCAGTTGCATTGAGTGTAGAAAAAGGAAGCAAAAGTAATGAATAAAAAATATATATTTGCCATGGCATGTGCTTTGACTTTGGGTACTGGTAACGTTATGGCTCAAATGCCCGTTCAGTTTAATGGCTTTTTTACAGCTGGAGTAACTAAAAGTGACAGTGAATCACCGTATAGCCCAGGTCTGTATGGGCAAGGTATTCGTGATAAAACTGATTTTGAGACCGACACGATCTTTGGTTTGCAGGTCCGATCTCAGATTGATGAAAAGTTGAGTGTAACGGGACAGTTTCTGGCAAAAGGAGGCGATGGTTCATTTGACTTGTCGACAGATTGGGCTTATGCCACCTATGCATTGACAGATTCAGCATCGGTACGTGCAGGGCGCTTGCGTTTGCCGGCCTTTTTAATGTCAGAGTTTTTAGAGGTCGGTTACGCTTATCCATGGGTCAGACCTCCTGTTGAGGTGTATGGATTGAGTATGATGTCGTCCTATATGGGGACAGACCTTATTTACAATATCGAAACTGGCTTTATGGATATCCAGTTACAGCCGTATCTCGGCAACATAAACGAAAATATTTCAAATAATAATGGTGATTTTAAGGTCGAGAGTGAAAATCTAACAGGCTTGAATATCGTGTTGTCAGGCGAAATAGCTACATTTCGTTTAGGCTATGCTAAAACCACGACCAATGTTGAAGGTATCACTACGATTGTTCCAAATTTAGGGACGCCGCACCCATTGATGGGGAAATCAATTGATCTTCCTGTTGAGGAGGCTGCAACAGAGTTTGCATCTGTAGGTGCTACGCTCGATTGGAATAATTTTGTGGGTTATGCTGAATATGCTTCTTTAAAAATAGACACAGGAAATGTCATCATTCCCGCAGTGGACAACGTGGAACAGGGTCAATTTATTCCAAAAATAGAGCTGGAGGGTATTCCCGTGGTTGCTGATAATCATGGTTGGTATGTCTCTTTGGGGTATCGATTTGATACCTTTTTTCCTGCCATCACTTATGCAGAATCTATTTCGGATGAGACGGGTGGTGAAGATCAAAAGTCAATCACATTGAGTATGCGCTATAACGTAGGAAGCAATTCAGCACTGAAGGTTGAATTGCAACAGATTGATGCTGAACGCAGGATGACCGGCGCGGCGGGATATTTTTCAACAGATCCTGAAGATAAAGTGAATCTCTTGAGCGTTGCATACGACGTTGTATTCTAGGGGA
>CAYXVC010000191.1:1533-3494 GCA_964468225.1 uncultured Gammaproteobacteria bacterium | reverse complement strand
ATATGTATAAAGTGTTGTTCTTTAACAAGAGTACGCAGAGCTTTACGGGAGTGGCTTCCTCGTGCATTGCGGGTGTTCAGAAGAGTTCTCATGGGGGATAGCACTTCCGTCATAAATCGATCTTGCTTTGGTGCTTGTGTATCGTCTTGCGTAGGATCATTGGAGATCATAATCACCACAGGAATGATACGATCCCAACGGTCGGGTTCAACGCTTTTTTTCGCTGCGGTGAGAATTTCGTAAGCAGTCGCAGCCCCGGAGTTTTCAAAGTATCCGCCATCGACCAGATGACCCCACTGATATCCGTTGGGTTGAACAAGCGTACCCGCCGGGCTGACATAGGTGAAACGTGCGCTGTTATGTACCGCCGTACTCAAACGAACCTCCTGTTGAATTGTTTCGAAAAAATCTATCGAATCAGCGAATGTATCCGGGTCTATTTTTAGATTGCTGGTAATCACTCGCTTGCCCGTTTCAACCCAGGTTGAGTTTAAAAACAGCGAGGGTACTCGTTGCTCATTATTTTGCCACAGGCGGTGAAATGCCTCATCAAATCGCCTGTTCCCCTGTTGGGAATACCAGCTTTTTTCCCAAGCGGTTTCTAAAGCCAGGCTACGATCAAATGAGGCAATGGGAAAGGGAAGAATGCGTTGCACCAAATCCGGGTACAGCATATATGCGACTGTGGGTGCTAAAAAATCTTCAGACAATATTTGATGAACGCAGCGTTGAATGGCTCCGCTGTTCTTGCTGACTGAATCGACGGGGCAGTTTATATCTCTGTTGTCATACTGTTCTTTGACCAGTGCAGTAAAAACCGCTGCGCCGAGACTTCCACCGGAAACGCCACTCACTCCATAGACATGGCTCGCAAAATTTTTGTTACGATCCTGCAAGGCAGACAAGACGATGCCGGCCCAGTAGGCGGCTCGAATTCCGCCACCTTCTGCCGCAACGAAAAAAACAGGCTGTCTGGAATCTTCGGGCCAATCCAAAAGCCCATCTTGCAGCCAGCGCGGAAAGTGCTCTTGAATCGGTTCCACCGACATACTCTGTGAGACCTCATTTTCTGCCAATGTGCGGATAGCGTGATTGTCATTCCAGAAACTGAACAGGGTGGCCATGATAAAAGTGGCTGTCATGACGGGAAAGTCAGCCGTTCTTCCCCAAAATACCAACATGCTGCCGAAAGGGATCCAGCTGGATGCGGTGAGTAGTAGTATTGTGGCAGTACCGAAAAAAGCAGCCGACGTTGGCCAAATCCAGAACAACAAAAATAACAGGATGCCGAGAGATATTGACAGTAATAGTAACTTGCGGCTGGCCGGGTTGAGATCATTCAGCGAGTGACATTTCACAGCATAAGCCTGTTCTCCGGTTTCCACATTGAGCGTTGCAATTGCTGATTTGAAAATAGGTTTTTTTGCCAGAAATGTATTCGATAATTTCTTGTGTAATCGCTTTGCTGCAGAGCGCCGTACGGCCATGAATGTATAAAAAAGCATCGCACGATGGATAAATAAACAAGAGTCATGGGCACTGCAGTAGTGCCTGTTTCAGCATAAGCCCGGGACGCTTTAAAGAATGCACCTCCCACGACCAAAAAAGCCAATACACCGAGAGTGCGCGGTATATATTTACGTAACTTCTTTCGGCGAATGTCCTGTTTTGGCTTCAGGTGGTTTGGTTCATCGAAGCTGAACTGGAGCATCATACGCGCCCAGTACCACACGTTAAATGCCCACAAAAACATTGCAAAAAAGAACAGAATCAGTTTGCCAAGCACCCGAGTAAAACCGCCATCCCATTCGGCAAGGTCTCGAAGCACATCTTGCCCCTGAGGTGCCCAGAATAAAAATGTCAGCGCGATCATGAGCATGATGACACTGAAGCGACAAGGTTTCAGTACAGCACCAATATCTTTGAAAATATCAAAGAATATTTTGAGTATTGAAAAAAGT
>CAYXVC010000191.1:0-1433 GCA_964468225.1 uncultured Gammaproteobacteria bacterium | reverse complement strand
GCAGCCTTTTCTGTCACCAGATTATTTAGTAAAGATAATTTTTCCATCCTCAATGGTTGCTTTGATGGTATCCCCCGGTAAAAAATTTCCTGATAAAATTTCTTGTGCTAAGGGGTTTTCAATCATCTGTTGAATCGTACGCTTCAATGGCCGTGCACCATAAACCGGGTCATAACCACTTTCACCCAGTTGATCAAGCACCTCTTCTGTGAGTGTGAGCGTAATGTCACGTTCACGTAGGCGTTTGCAGATGGTTTCGGTATGGATCACTGCAATAGCTCGAATTTGCTCTTGTTCCAGTGGGTGAAATACCACCATGTCATCAATACGATTAATAAATTCAGGTCGGAAGTGTTGGCTGACAATTTCCATAACAGCCTCTTTCATTTTGTCGTAGTTTTCTTCACCCGCCATTTCCTGAATGATTTCAGAACCGAGGTTTGAGGTCATGATAATAACGGTGTTACGAAAATCGACCGTGCGTCCGTGCCCATCAGTGAGGCGACCATCATCCAGCACTTGCAACAAAATATTAAAAACATCGGGATGCGCTTTTTCGACTTCATCCAGTAAAATGACGGAGTAGGGTTTGCGGCGTACCGCTTCCGTCAGATAACCGCCTTCTTCGTAACCGACATATCCGGGAGGAGCGCCCACCAGTCTTGAAACCGAATGTTTCTCCATAAATTCGGACATATCGATGCGAACCATCGCGTCTTCTGTATCAAATAGGAATTCAGCCAAAGCTTTGGTAAGTTCTGTTTTTCCAACACCGGTGGGGCCGAGAAAGAGAAACGAGCCGTTGGGTTTGTCTGGATCTGAAAGTCCTGCTCGGGAACGACGAATAGCGTTGGATACGACAGTAAGTGCCTCTTTTTGGCCAATCAAACGTTTCTGAATGATGCTTTCCATTTGCAGTAGTTTTTCACGTTCACCTTCTAACATTTTGGTAACGGGAATTCCTGTCCATTTCGAGACAACTTCGGCGATCTCTTCGTCGGTGACTTTATTGCGCAGCAACGTCATGTCCATCATTTCTGCTTGACCGGCCATGTCGAGCTGTTTTTCCAACTCTGGAATGTGGCCGTACTGAAGTTCGGACATGCGCGTTAAATCACCTGCACGATTGGCTGTTTCCAGTTCAATACGTGCATGATCAAGTTTTTCCTTGATTTGCTGTGTGCCTTGCAGTGCTGCTTTTTCTGCTTTCCATATCTCTTCCAGATCAGAAAATTCACGCTCGATCTCATTAATTTCTGTTTCTAATATGGCCAGCCGTTTTCGAGAGGCTTCATCGCTCTCTTTTACGAGCGCCTCGCGTTCAATTTTCAGCTGAATCAAGCGGCGTTCCAGTCGATCCATCTCTTCAGGTTTAGAATCAATTTCCATGCGGATGAGGCTGGCCGCTTCATCAATCAGGTCAATCGCTTTAT
>CAYXVC010000190.1:0-3494 GCA_964468225.1 uncultured Gammaproteobacteria bacterium | reverse complement strand
GCTTTAATACCCGGCTGTGCGTCCAACTGCAATTTTTCCAACACAGCAAATAATCGGCCTAAACAGTAGCCTATTCGCTCTTCCTTTCTGTTCAATGTCACGGTTAACCCCCTTTGATTGGTCGTTGAAAAACGATATTTTCTATTCAGATATGCTTTGATCGAACAGGCACGCGTATAGCTGATATGCCCCTGTTCTGCTTTTACTCTTCTTAAAACAGCTTGTAAAAATGTTTCAGGAAGAGGACTACCCAGTAAAATGCTTCTGACAACATCGGCGGGTAAATTAGGCGGGATATTGTCATCTTTGTATTGAAGTGCTGTGGCCCTCAATAATTTTTTCAGGGGCGGAAAACCATGGTGATCACGTCCGACAATGTCAATGTCACTGAACCACACGGCAATATTTTCTGAAAACTCGGCGATTGTTCCTACTTGCCAAAAACGGATAACAATACGTGCTGAATTAGGGGCCATTCCCAAAACAAAAAATCGATCTTGACCATCATCATTTTGATATGCGCCATTGTGTACGGATGAAAACAGCCCTTTTAACGCTTCCACATTTTTATCAGGATCATCACCCGCATCAGAAAATATCAGTGAGAAAGTACTCTCTAAAGGGTGTGGCTTTTCTGACCAGCAAACGTAAGAGGTCTCGGCAATACGGAATTTGTTTCTGGATGACTTGCGCAATAGATGGTTGAGAGCTGTTGCATAGCGAAAAGAGGCTTCTGCGCTGACGGGGAAATTAAACCCCTTATCTTTACCAAAAGAGGTGTATGCCGGTTCGTTAATCGCCGCCAGTGGCGCAGGTTTTTGATTTACACCACTTACACTGTCGTGCAATCGAACGACCTTGCTCTTTTTACCGGTGATTAAACAAAAACCATCTTGCACATTACTCTCGGGCAAAGGCTGTTGTTTGACCCAATCAATAACAGACTCCGATTGACAGACAATATGCGGAACACCGGACAAACGAAAGGTGAGGTTGCAGCCTTTAATTTTTAAACACTCTTGCCAGGTTTCACTGGCTTTTAGTTTTTCGACTTCATCTTCACAATTCAGAAACAGATCAACCGCTCTAACACCTGAATCATTCGGCAGGCTTTCTCTTAAGCTGGCAATTAATCGTTTAAAACTATCGTGTTGTTTTACTGCATCTGAGATCTCTTTCTCTTTGGGGGTGTCGCTGGGCTTGGCCACTTTAGGTTGGCCTGCTACATAACCGTAGTGATCCCATAAACAGTAGGCTGTTTCGTAGGATTTTGCCCCACTTCTGCCAGACGCTTTTGGCACCCGGACAGAACGTACCACAATCTTGCCATCTTCAATTTCACTATTATTCTCTAACTGAATGAAACGCCCCCCAATATCAATCACGATAATGTAGGGAATGTTTTTCTCTTCAAAGCCAAAAGGTGATAGGTCATCCTGCTTGCGTTCATAATAGTCACACAGTGCTTGTAATATCATCCGATGACACCCTCGCTCTGTTTGTCAGGCACCTCGATAACACCTGCCTTCATATCTGCATTAAAAAATAGTGGTGTTGGTTCGGCACTATTTTGGTAGTTCATGTCATATAGCATCCAGCCCAAACCTCTGGAGTCTTCTATGGCTGCTTCGTGCTGCTTAACATCCTCTACCAACTTAAAATTGCAGGAGAACTCCCGACATCCCAAATAGGGCTGGTTAAAGCATTGGCCTTTTTTTGCCCTGCGCTTAAACATGTCTGCAAACTTTCCTGCATTATCGGAAGAGCCTGCTTTATCGGTGAGAGAAAAACGAGCATGAATACGGTAGGCTACATCACGGAGAAACAGTCCTGCCCGTTGCTGTCTCGCTTCTTCTATATAGAGCGCGGGCAGGGCACCACCTTTCATCGCCTTATTGATGTTGCCGAGCGGTAATACCGCTCCCACCTCGTTGCGCCGAATGTTGACCCAGCGAACCGGCTTTAAAACTTCAATTTTGTGAATATGCCATTCGATAGCGGGTTTCCATAAAATCGCCTCGAATATCGCTCTGGCAGCCGAAGGAGTAATAACATCGTAACTCACCCGCTCCACTTTCATTTCAGGCCGAGTGAAACAGGCAAAATCGCCACTGACCTCTAAACAAAACCCCATACTCAGTCCCTCTCTTTTTTGAAACTGCCTCTACTTCTTGCTACTAACCATGTGCAAATCACAATGACAAGTGCACTAAAAACCAATATCCCCCAGAAACGATCACTTGGATATTGGTTTAGCCGTGTTAGGGTCTCTGGCACCCAGTTAAAGTCCATATTTTCTCTCTACGAAAAAGCAATAGACGGATGTTAGCTATAAAAATGACTTACCACAATCTTTATTTCCATCTAATTACTGAATATGGACTTTGTGGTTCTAGAATGATACTATTTTTATGTCGCATCCTTTACGGCTATGCGTGGATTGAAACCATCTTATTACTGCATGTAAGTCAGTCGGTTAAGCGGGCATGTCTATGTCCGCTTTTCATCAAATAATACAACGCTCAGCTTCAATCAACGAGTCTGGCGGCTTAATTCCAAACAGTGGTTCATAATAAACATCCAATAAAACCACTAAATCAGCCCTGGATTCCGTACAACCTTTTGTTTGAAGCGCATTTGCCAATGTTTCAGGCACAGTGACGGTATAACGCTGTAGTTTTTTGTAAACTTTCTTCAGCGAAGGATCATATTCAAGTTGCTTGATCCAGCCATCAACGGGGCTTTTTTTCACGCCTTTGGGTTCAAAAGGTACGATGATCGGTACACCTTTGTTATCAATTAAACGAAACTTCTCTGCTGCTGTTCTAAATTGAATCGCTAAAGGTGCATCATTGCTCTGACTAGCTCTTAATAAAGCGAGAACATCGTGTTTATCCCGCTCACCCCTTGAGTTCATCAATGAAAAATATTGCACAAAACTTTCCGGTGATAACGGATCAACCAGCTGCCCTGACGCAATCATCTCCATTGTCGTCTCTTCGCCCTGCCTTAAAGAGCCGATTGGGGCGAGTTGTTCTGGTTTAAAAACAATCACCCGACCCAACCCATCTAACTTATCTTCACGATTACAACGCCCTGCGGATTGAGCAATAGAATCCAACCCCGCCATGGCTCGATAGACAACGGGAAAATCAACATCGACACCCGCTTCAATAAGTTGTGTGCTGATCACTCTTAATGGTCGTTGGTCTCCCTCTCTTCTTTTCTCTAAACGATCTTTAATTTCCTCGATCACTTTGGTTCTATGCTGCGCGCACATGTTGGCAGAGAGGTGTAGCCTATTGCCATCATCAGGTAGCAATTCAAATAATTCTTTCGCTTGCCGTCGTGTATTCACAATGGCAAGCACACACTCTTCCTTGTTTAGTTTTTCTGCTAATGCTTGCCAACTTAGTTTGGGCTCATCAATTGAGGGCAGTTGAATATCAACCCGCTTCAATTGCCTAGCCAATTCAGCAGGGTTTTGAACAATC
>CAYXVC010000189.1:0-3500 GCA_964468225.1 uncultured Gammaproteobacteria bacterium | reverse complement strand
TTGCGGCCTCACCGATACCCAACACCTTGGATGGTGTTTTATTTAAAAGCGTAATAATGCCGATGGTGTACGCTGGTCCGACATAGTTTGAGCCCGCTTCTTCCAGTTTCTCAGTTTGGTCCGTAAGCGACACGTCTTTTTTGACTTCCCCCCCCATAGATGTACATCCCGAAAGAAGTAGGGATGTGACGATAAATGCCGATAGATAACCGAACACTTTAGTTGTATTCATTGTTTAAAGCTCCTCTCTTATGATTTATATCCCATGTTGAAAATATCCTAGCGTGCCTCCGTTTTGCTGGCCATGCTGACGGGAACTCCGGGACCGACGAGCATGCCAGGGAAAAGACGGTTGAGCGCAAAATTCATCTCATCTTCTAAGTGATTGCCTGTAATTCCGCTGACGACCGCTCCTCCGATACCGCTGATCAATCCTCCAACCAAATCAGTCGATTCGTCGCCCATTGAGATCCATTTGTTCAAGCCGGGCATCTCTTGCATCGGATTTTCCGAGCCGGGCAGGGAGCGAACTTGTTCCGCTTCGTCAGAAGCCAGGCCTGCCACCCCTCCTATGGATTGGCTTCTTCGCACACCGACACCGCGACCCCAGGAAATATTTCCTGTTTTGGTGTCGACCAATTTCCAACCCATGCGGACTTTATACGTATTGACCACGCCCGTTGTAATTTCATCAAAATTGAGGAGGTAGCCGTAGAAGACACCGTCAACCCCAAGTTTTTCGCCAATCTGCTGTGCCGTCGCCATGTCAAGCTGTTTTCCCATGGTGATGCCCATTTGCAAATTCAAGATATCATTTGTTTCCTTGAGGGCTTGAACATTGTAGTGATAGTTTACTAAATGGCTATGGAATGCTTCCCGGACCCGGGTTGGCGCATTGACATCATCTGAATTGTTGAGCATGGGAAGAATGGCTACGGTACGAATTGGGTTGCCGGGATTCGCGGGAATGGTCCGCGGCCCGGTAGCGCATCCCGCTAAAAATAACATGATGATCGTGAATGAGAGCACCAATCTGACGTTTTTTTTATTCATATGACCTCGCTTTGCTCAATAATATTATTGCCCGATTTTTCGGTTAATTTGCTCAATCATTTTTCTGGCCAGCTTTTGAGAGGCCTTTTCAATCGCCAGGCTTCCTCCCGTGACTTCAGAAATATGCCGGGATACGCCATTTGCTCGCCCTGAACCCAGCACCAGGCCATCTTTTACTTGAAATGCCGTTGCAGTGATGTCGGCCATGTACGTACCGACATTGCTATTTGTGTTGGTTGGTCCCCGTTTGGCGAGCACTTTTCCTTTGATAACAACATCTGCGCCGACGTCTTTACCTATTTCAATCGCGGCTGCTCTGGTGAGATCCGATACTTTATAGGCTTCGGAGACGGTAATTTTGTCTGAAACGTTGGAAATGTCGATGACATCAAAACCCTCATTTAGAAACTCTTCTTTGAGAATGGTTTCGCCAATGGAAAGATCAAAATGCTGCGCTTTAATATCAAGCTTGCTGCTGAACAAGCCCCACCAGTAGACTACGATCTCCTGCCCGATATTTTGCTCCGCAATCATAAACATGACGCTCGGCCGCTCATCCGAAGAGGCAATTTGGGGAGACAAAAGCAGTGCCATGAGCAGAAAAGCAGCAAAATTTCTAATGGTGGCTTCTTTTAGTTTTCGCATTTTATGGAGACTCCCTCTTTAAAAAAAGAGTGTGAGTGAAGCAAAAACATCTTGCAGACGTGTCTTGTGAGGATCCCTACTTCAATTGATGTCATTGAATCCGATAATTTCAGAAAAACGAACAGTTAGGCTACCATAACCTAACAAGAAAGTAAGCGCCAAATCAAGCACGTACTTGCTTTCTAAGCGATGTGCTGATTTTTTCGTTTCTCTTGATCGATGGTATTTGGTTTTTCACATTCCAGGGTAGTAATGCCTCGATCTTTTCGATGCTGCTGGCGTAGGGCAGTGCATTGAAGATATGACGTAGATACGCATAGGGCTCTATCTCATTGGCCTTGGCCGTTTCGATCAGGCTGTAAAAGATGCCACTGGCATGTGCGCCTTTGGGGGTGTCGGCAAACAACCAGTTCTTGTGCCCGATCACAAACGGACGGATGGCGTTCTCGGCCAGGATGTTGCTGATGGGCAGGTTCCCGCCTTCGCAATAGCGCGTCAGTTTTGACCATTGGTTGTTCATGTAGACCAGCGCCTTGGATATCAGGGCGTCTTTGGGCGCTTTGCCCCTGTTTTTGTCCAGCCACCTTTTAAGGTCACGCAGCACGGGGAGACTTCTTTGCAGGAGTTGGCGGTGTTTTTCCTTGGCCGTGAGTTCCTTTATGTCGCGCTCTATCTGGTAGAGTCTGCTAATCTTGATCAACGCAATATCCGCTTTGCTTCGACCTTGTGTTTTACCCGGCTGTGCGGTCTGAGCCTCTTTGAATTCCCTGCGACAGTGATCCTAGCGGTCCATGCGGTTAATTAGGTAACACCATCTTTGCTCGCTCAATTAGGCAATAATTTTTTCTGCACTCTTCGTCTATTTAAATGGTTTGGCTAAATCTCGGTTGTGTACTTTAATGAATCGGCTGATTTCATCTTTCAGTTCTTTAACGCTGGTGAACACTCCTCGATAAAGTGCTCTACGTTCCAACTGAGCAAACCAACCTTCCACCGCATTCAACCAAGATGAGCTGCTGGGCGTGAAGTAAAAATGTACGCGTGGATGACTATCGACCCAATCCATTATCATAGTTGTTTTATGCGCGCTTAAATTATCAAGAATGATGTGCAACTCTTGATCTTTAGAGGCGTGTTCTTTTCAACATGTTTCATAAAACTGAGAAATTCTTTAGATCGATGCCTATCGGTCATCTTTCCTATGATTTCCCCATTGTATGCGTAAAATCTTCTCGATTAAGTAAGCCTTAATTACGTTTGTGACGTGAACGATCTATAGACGGTTCTGGCAGGCGATACTTAGAAGCTATCGAGCGGCAGCTAATGAAAGGAATCAAGCGTCCTGATTGAGAAAAACGAAGAAGACCCCTTACTCCCAAATTCGCAACTCCCATTACTCATGTCACCAGCAAACGAGAGCAATACTCATGCCACAAAAACTATAATCATTAATTTCAATTAGTTAACTAGACGAGGATGCAAGCCACCTCTCCAAGTGTAAAGTTATCCGACACCCTGATTAATGTGCCAAACATGACTTCCCGGCTCGTCTCCGGTCTTGTGAGTGGAGGAACATCAAATCCTTGTCTGGAAGCGATGATTGCCTGATCTTAAGTTTGAAATACTCAGTATCCTTTTATCCCCACACAAAAACAGGCCCTCCACCCAGGCGGAGGGCCTGCAAACAGTGATAAATACTAAATATGGTTAAAGAGCGCGCAGGAAGGCAACGAGATCACCCTTCTCTCCCTTATTCAGATCAAGCTGCAATATCAAGTTGAAGAATTCCACCGTGTCCTCCA
>CAYXVC010000188.1:0-3526 GCA_964468225.1 uncultured Gammaproteobacteria bacterium | reverse complement strand
TCAAAACCATTAAAACATCAATGATTTCTGCGGTTATTGCAACAGCCTTTCTCACCACAGTACATGCAGAAGAACCCAAACAAAAAATAGAATCCACTGACTCGAACACCTCTGAAGTCGCAGATTTTCTTGATAAATTACCCCCACAATTGCTTCAATCAATGAGCGATTCATTAGCGGAATATAAAGCGGCACCTGAAGTCAAAAAAGAAGTCGCACCTGAGCGCATGGCTTTTGGAAAAAAAGATAGTACAGTCCATATCATCAAATGGCTGGATATTCTCTGCCCTCATTGCAAGCACATGGATGAAACACTGCATTCAATACTGCAAGATACACCTGATAATTCGTGGAGTCTGGAAATACGTAATTACCCTTTAGATAAAGAGTGTAACTCTAACGTCGATTTTAGTGCAGAAGACGGCGTACGCTGTCTCGCTGCCAAAGTCATGATTTGCCAAACAGACTCTGCTGAGCTGGAGCGCATTCGCTTTGAGCTGTTTCAGCAACAGAAATTTTTAACCACTGACCGAATTTGGCAAAGTGCTGCTTCTGATGAAGCACAAAAGAAAAAGCTAGAGGCTTGTGTAAAATCTGATAAAACAGCCGCAACACTGAAAGAAGACATTGACTTTGCAAAGCAGCACGGTATTACAGGAACACCACTGCTCGCCTTTAATAATAAAAGGATAGAAAACTTCCCTCCTCTGGTTTATGCGTTGATTCTAGCTAAAGGCGATATCAATAACCCTGCTTTTTTAGCACTGCCTCCAGCAGCTCCAAAAAAGAAAGAAGATCATCACGATCATAAACATGACCATTAATTGAAATTTAGCTATGTTGAAAAATTTATTTGAAAACAATCGACGTTGGGCAAAAAAAATTACAGAGGAAGATCCTGAGTTTTTTTCAAAGCTATCTAAACAACAAGCTCCTGAATACCTCTGGATCGGCTGTTCTGATAGCCGCGTACCAGCCAACCAGATTATGGGAATGTTACCGGGTGAAGTTTTTTTGCACCGAAATATCGCTAACATTGTTGTTCAGAGCGATCTGAATTGCCTTTCGGTATTACAATATGCCGTTGAAGTCTTAAAGGTCAAGCACATCATAGTTTGCGGCCATTATGGCTGTGGGGGTGTTAAGGCCGCATTAGAAAACAAGGAACTCGGGCTGATTGATAACTGGCTTAGAAATATAAAGGATATCTATCAAAAACATTATCAGCAAATCAACCAGTCGGGCGATGAAAACAAACAGCTTGATCTATTATGTGAATTAAACGTTATAGAACAAGTCGCCAATGTCTCTCATACCACCGTCGTTCAAAGTGCCTGGAAACGTGGCCAAAAACTGAGTGTGCATGGTCTGATCTACGGGATTAAAGATGGAATTTTAAAAGACCTGAATGTTTGTATTAGCGAAAAATCACAAACGCCCAAGCCTTATTGGGTCGAGTAATTTTTATAATATTCAATAATTTTTTTCACAGATTCAAAACCAAACTGGTTCAAATCAATTTCGTGCAGTGGCATAAACTGGTATCCCGCCACATCATCCGCTGTACGAATTTTAGAAAAATCCCGGACTTGGCAAATAAAAGCCAAATCCAGTGTAAAATAGACCATATCGCCATAAGGATAATAGTTTGGAAAGGTGGTTAACAGAGAAAATTGTTCGATTTCAAGATTAAGCTCTTCTCTTATTTCCCGCTGAAGTGCATCCTCAGCTCGCTCACCCACATCAATAAACCCGCCAGGAAGATCCAGCATTCCCTTTGCAGGTTCACGACCGCGTTCAACCACGAGCAAGTTTTTGTTTTCATCAATAATTAATGCTGCAACGGCCGCTGCAGCATTAATGTAGTATTGGAATTTACAAGTTCCACAATGAAAAGCATGATCTTCGTGTGAAAGAACGAACCCCTGTGCACCACACTTTGGGCAATACTGGAATAGATTCTCGGCTTTATGGATCATGTCGTTTGTCGTGTGACTTTATTGAGCAGTTCACTCACTTTATTAAACTCTTCAATCAAGCTACGCAGTGCACCACCCATACCAATAATATTTCCACTACGTGCCATTTTCTCAAGGCAATGACTCTCATCAGAAAGTGCTACTGCCCCAACATTGCTACTACTCCCTTTCATGCTATGTGCCACCCAACGTACTGTTTTAGCATCCTCATCAGCGACGGCCTGTTTAATCTCCTGAATGCGACCCTGAGTATCACATAAAAACTCATCAATGAGTTCACCAAATTCATCGCCCAACACAGAGCGCAATTCATTCAGCATTTGCATATCGAGAGAAACCACACACCCCGCTCCTAATGACTGCGAAACGGGTTGATGTACCAACCAACGTGACAACACCCGATTCACTTCACTGATCTGCACAGGTTTAGAGAGATAATCATCCATTCCGGAATCAATGCAGTATTGGTAATCTTCTTTTAATGCGTTGGCGGTCATTGCCACAATCGGTGTACGCCGCATTTCACCTTCGATACGACGAATCGTTGCTGTGGCTTCATAACCATCCATTTCAGGCATTTGACAATCCATCAGGATCAGATCATAAGAGAGTTTCGAGACGGCTTTAACCGCTTCCACGCCATTGGCAGCAACATCAGCGCGGCAACCCATTTTCTTCATAATTCCAAGAGCAACTTTCTGGTTGACAATATTATCTTCCACAATCAAAACCCGCCCTTTAAAGTGATGCTCCATAATAATATTATTATTTTTCTGATGGCGAACTTCTGCCTCTCCTCCCATCACGGAATCAAGGCATGCATATAATTGAGTCTGGCTTATTGGTTTCGATAGATAAGCAGATATTCCTCCAGTACCGGGCTTCTTTTCACTCTGCCTGCGCAATCCGTAATAAGTAATCTGAATAATTCTGGTATGCGAAATATCTGATATTTTTTTCAATAATGACTCCGTGCCCAAATCAGATAAACCTTTATCCAGAACTAAAACATCAAAGTGCTCACCTTTTTCAGCCGCACTCTGCAAGCGTGTCACCACCAGACGATTACTGCTAACAAATTCATAAACAACACCGATATCATGAAGCGCATGGTTCATGAAGTTTTGACCTGTGGGAGTGCAACCAACAATAAGGATGCGCACATTTTTTAATTGGCTCGGCAATACAACATCCAGTTGCTGAAAGCTTTTGTTTTTAGCTGTGCTTAAGTTGATTGAAAAATGAAATACAGTACCTTTATCTGGCTGGCTACGTACGCCAATCTCCCCTCCCATTTTTTCAACCAGCTGCTTTGAAATACTCAGCCCCAGCCCAGTGCCTCCGTACTGCCGCTTGGTTGAACTGTCAACCTGAGTAAAAGAGTCGAATAGATGTGAACAATTATTTTCATCAATACCGATACCTGAATCGGACACTTCAAAATAGAGTTCTATTCGATCATCCATTCCTTTTGAGAATGAGCCACGAACAACCACCTCACCCTGCTCAGTAAACTTGACGGCATTGCCTACGAGATTCACTAGAAT
>CAYXVC010000187.1:0-3529 GCA_964468225.1 uncultured Gammaproteobacteria bacterium | reverse complement strand
TTCCCACGCGGGAGCATGGGAACGAGAGCAACTGGTCGCGGTAGTAGTTGTATTGCTTTTTCCGTGCGCTAAGCTCGGTGGTCAGCTCGGTGAAGGTATCCAAAATGCGGACGATTTCTGTCTGAATTTCGAGTGATTTTTCTGGGTTATCAGGGCATGGGATGGGGATTTGAAAACCTTCCAGCATTGGCTTCCTAATTGAGATGGAAGTTGCCCCCACACTTTTCATCAAAATATACTTTTTAAAACTAGAAGACATAAAGTGATACAAAAATTTTGTATTCAAATTATCTGAGATAACACGAATCCTATACGCCCTTTGATGTAATGCATACTTTCCTTGCACATAGTGAAAGATGTCACCAATTCCACCTTCACCAGGAACAATTATTGCTGTTTCATCAAACTGAAAAGTGTCTGATTTTAAGACATTCTTGGAACGAACATAGAATGGGTATATCCCATTTTCACTTTCGTCCTGTCGGTTTGAACTACCGGTTCCAATCTCAGCCACGGACCCCATAGCCTTCCACTCCACCTGTCTGCCCGACAGGCAGGCATCAACCCCACCTGCCTGTTCGGCAGACAGGCCAAGCAGCTTTTCCATAAAACTCACATCACTCATCGCTACAGCTCCTCGGTTTTAAATTCGCTATAGCCTTCATAGTAATAACTCACATCTATACCTTTCATAAACAAGGCGCGGTCATTAATTTGATCGGTAAGGGCTTGGTTCAGTAGTACTTTAATTTCAATATCTTTCACTACACTGCGTTGCATGGCGGACAGGTAATCTTCTTTATCTACCTGATTCCAGTCCACTACCTGTTTCATCTCTTTTTTTAATATCAAATCCAGCCAGAGTCGGGTGGCGCGTCCATTGCCTTCACGAAAAGGATGGGCGATATTCATCTCCACGTATTTTTTGATGATTTCATCAATATTGCTTTGTGGCATTGCGTTGATATGTTTTAGCGATGTTTCAAGATACATGACTGGCGCAAAGCGAAAATCACCCTTGGCAATATTCACTTCACGAATTTTCCCAGCAAAGTCATAAATATCATCAAACAGGTAGGCGTGAATAAAGGCAAGCCCTGCGAATGTGCCGACTTCTGCTTTGTTAATATCGCCTGAGTCAAACAGTTGCTTGGCTTTTTGCTTGCTGATTTTTTCTTCTGTTTTTGCCAATTCAATTTGATCGGTAATGCCCAGCTTATTGGTCAATATCATTTTGCTTCACCTTCTATTTCGGCAACAATGGTATCAATATCACTGCGTAACTGATCAATCTTCGTTACCGTGGTTTTTAGCTCGGCATTAAGCTGGATAATATCAATCACTTCGCGGGTGTCTTCGGCTTCCACATAGGCGCTAACGGAAAGGTTGTAGTCGTTGTCGGCTATCTTGTCGTTGTCTACTAATTGGGCAAAATATTCAATATCCTCTTTGCTATCGAAGGCCTGCATAATCTGTTCGATGTGCTGGTCGGTGAGGATGTTGGTATTGGTGGATTTTTTAAAGTAATCCTCGCCACTGGCATCTATAAACTGGGTGCTGGTGTCGGTTTTATGTTTGGAGAGCACCAGAATATTCACCGCGATGGTGGTGCCGTAGAACAGGTTGGGGGCGAGTGAGATGACGGTTTCAACATAATTATTATCAATCAAATACTGGCGGATTTTCTTTTCTGCGCCGCCTCGGTAAAAAATACCAGGGAAGCAGACAATCGCCGCACGCCCTCTGCTGGAGAGGTAACTCAAGGCATGCAACACAAATGCAAAGTCTGCTTTGGATTTGGGCGCAAGCACTCCAGCAGGGGCAAAGCGTTCGTCGTTTATCAGGGTGGGATCATCACTGCCTTTCCACTTTACCGAATACGGCGGGTTGGAGACAATGGCATCAAAGGGTTTGTCATCAGCAAAATGTGGATCGATTAAGGTATTGCCCAGCATCATATTGAATTTGTCGTAATTGATGTTATGCAAAAACATGTTCATACGTGCCAGATTGTAGGTGGTGTGGTTGATCTCCTGCCCCCAAAATCCGTCCTCAATAATATGTGCATCAAAGTGTTTTTTGGCTTGCAGCAGCAAGGAGCCAGAACCACAGGCGGGGTCATAAATTTTATTGACCTTTTCTTGCTTGTGCATGGCAAGCTGGGCGATGAGTTTGGATACATGCTGTGGGGTGAAAAACTCGCCACCAGATTTACCGGCATTGGCAGCATAGTTTGAGATGAGAAACTCGTAGGCATCGCCAAACAGGTCGATGCGGTTATCTTCAAAATCACCAAAATTAAGCCCTGCCACGCCCTTGAAAACGGCGGCTAAACGGATGTTTTTGTCGGCGACGGTATTGCCAAGGCGGTTGCTGGTGGTATCAAAATCGGCAAACAGGCCCTTGATGTCAGGTTCAGATGGGTAGCCATTGGCGGAAGATTCAATCGCAGAAAAAATGTTAGCCAGATCAGTATTTAAGCTGTCGTTGGTATTGGCATCTGCGACAATATTGGCAAATAGCTGGCTAGGGTAGATGAAATAGCCTTTGGTTTTAATCGCATCATCTTTGATTTCGTCGGTGATAATATCGTCATCAAGTTCGGCATAGTTGATGCTTTCGTCACCGCCTTCAATGTAGCTGGCAAAGTTTTCGCTGATAAAGCGGTAAAACAAGCTACCCAATACATATTGCTTAAAATCCCAGCCATCGACTGCGCCGCGAACATCATTAGCAATTTGCCAGATTTGGCGTTGTAGTTCGGCGCGTTGTTCTGTACTTGTCATACTATTAGTCCTGTTTTTGTATGTTTTGAATAGTCATGGGCTAAATTTTGTCTGGATTATAACCACTTCAGGTTGTTACAATCTCATAGCTTATTGCAAGCGAGGGAGCTTAATTTAGCATGTAGTTAAACAAAACTACAGCCTATCAAACAAGAAGTCCATCTTAGGCAAGTCATTGATTTAAAGGCCTTATATGATTAAAGCGATGGATTCAAAGATTTTAAATATAGACCCAAGGTTGGAATAGCTTAAATTACGGTGACAGTTTACTAAATATATTTAATATTCTATATTTTTCCATCTTGGAAACAGATATTTAGATTAACGGGGTAGTCACTTAGCGCCTCTTACCACAATATATTGTATTTTTAGCAACGAGTCCATATGCCAGATAGTAGGTATGGATTGGCCTTCAAGCATTTTAAACGCGGTAAGTTGGGTTAATTGGTAGGTTGCGGGTGAGAACGAACCCCAACAAACGAAGCGATTGAATTTAACTATTTCTTTGATCAACAACGAAACAACACACAGAGTTTTTGACATTCTTTCAATGGAACACGACCTCATTTCTTGATGCAGTTCGTCCTACACCAGCATCCTACCAATTTACAGCACGTTACCGCGTTGGAAGCCTCTGGAAATGTGAATTTACAAACAATTCAGGGTGTTGCTGAAACAGGAGTTGATGATATTTCTGTTGGATTGCTGACTAAAAATATTCAGGCTGTAGATTTGTCGATGCG
>CAYXVC010000186.1:0-3530 GCA_964468225.1 uncultured Gammaproteobacteria bacterium | reverse complement strand
GCCTGAGCCCGAATCAATGTCCAAAGTCACCTGCCCTGCCAGCTATATTACTCTGTACCGGCTACAACACGAACGTATGCAATCCAGTGCGGAAAGCGAGAGCGATAACACCATGGCCTTGCGTGCTCAACTCAAACAGCAGGACCCTGAGCTGTTTCGACATTTTCTGAATAACATTTAGACCCCCTCTAACCATTCTGTATGCGTTAAATTGAGATTCAAAACTCATCAGTTCTGGCGTGAACCGGTGACAGACAGTAAGTGCCAGGAATCAATTGGCTAACGCCTACAAAATAAGCACAAGTAATTGTGGGACTATTTATCTCGCCCAACGCGACAATGCACTATCAACATGTAACAAGCTGCCCGCCAACCATCTGCTGCTTAACCACCAACCCAACAACACGCCAAGTGAATTCGCTGCCATATCGGCTACATCAAAAACCCGGTAACCACTCCAGCCTTGTGCAAATTCCATTGCTACACCCAGCAGGGAAAAAGCCAATGCCCAAACCAGTTGCACTTTCAGTGAAAGGTAAAGCTGAGTAAACCAGCCCATTAATACGCTATAGGCCAACAAATGTTTCAGTTTGTCTGCGTGGGCAAATTCAAGAGCTCCCGGCGGACTGGAGGTCAGGGAGAGATAGACAATTAACGTAATCAAGGCCCAGCCAATGCTCATCCACAATGGGAGTAACCGAAAGCTGTTCGAACTTACGGAAAGTAATGAATCGGTGTTTCGCCCCAAAAGTACGCCCTGCTCAGTAAGCGTTTTTGTTGACGAAACCGGTAAACACCGTGCGAATGATTATCTTGATATCAAACCACAAAGACCAGTTTTCAATATAATACAGATCGTATTCAATGCGCTTATTAAGGTCGGTATCTCCCCGCCAACCGTTGACCTGTGCCCACCCCGTGATCCCCGCCTTAACCATGTGTTTCTTCATGTAATCGGGGACTTCATCCTTGAATTTATCAACAAAAACAGGCCTTTCTGGGCGAGGGCCAACGATAGACATATTTCCTTTCAAAACATCAATAAACTGAGGCAGCTCATCCAAACTGGTTTTCCTCAGAAATGCGCCAAATTTTGTCGCACGGCATTCACCTTTTTTTGCCCAAACTGCACCACTACTCGTTTCACAATCTACAGGCATAGAGCGGAATTTCAACATTTGAAACGGCTTTCCATTCCAGCTAACGCGCTCCTGCCGATAGAACACAGGGCCCGGTGAACTCAATTTGACTCCAATCGCAAGAAATATCATCAGGGGGCTAATGAGCAACAAAATACTTCCTGCAATAATTTTATCTTCCAAAAATTTTATTGCTCGATTGAACCCGTACATAGGCGACTCGCTGAGATTTAAAACTGGCAATCCAGCAACTTCTGCCATAGAATGATTAAGGAGCTTTAGACCAAAAATATCCGGTACAAATCGAATCGTCGTCGTACAATGCCGTAGTTCATGCAGTATCTCCCTAACGCGTTCTTCCGCCCGCAGGGGCAACGCTAACCAAATTTCATCAACTCTCCCACGTCCAACAAGGCGGGTTAATTTTTTCACCGAACCCCTGACCTTCACACCACCAAAATATTTCCCGTGAAGCTCACTTTTATCATCAAAAAAACCGACCACATCAAGTCCAGTCCACTCTGAGAGCCGTATGTTATTTGCCACTTTCCGTCCAAGATCACCCGCTCCGACAATAACTATACGCTTATGATTAAAACCACTGGCGCGCATGATCCTCAGAAAATGATTTAATGAAAACCGAAAGAGCAGCAAGAACCCCCAGCCCGACATGGCCCAGATCCCCATCCACTGCCTTGAAAAAGTAGCACCAGTTTTGGTTAAAAAAGCAATAACAACGAGGAGAATTACAACGCTTGTCCAGGCAGCAGTCACCACACGAGCCTGATGCCACCAGTTTTGGCCACGCCAAGACTTGTAGATACTAGATGAGTTAAACAATATCACGGCCAAAAGAAGACCAATGAGCAGAGCTATCTGATAATGCTGGGGCATAGACCACTGCCCAAATCTCCACAGGTAGGCCAGCATACCACCTAAAAAAATGCAAACGAGATCCACACCTCTTGCAACGATAGCTAAGGTTCCTGAATATTCTCGTAATAATCCACGGGGAAACATATGTTTAGACTCGACGGGTTACAGACAATGTTGGAGCATTTGCATCATTTGGACGCTAACTGCACATGACGCCGACTCATAGGCACTTGGGACTAACTGTCTAAAATATCAATAATTTGCGGAGTCTTCCTTTCCTTATCCAGTAGATTGTTTATACAAGCAAATAATTTCCCGAAAGAAAAGAAGCTCGCCGTAAAAAAGATAGCATTCTAATTCTATTTTGTCACATTCATTTCGATGCCCAAATTCCTGCAATCGGCATTCACCAGTGAACAAATTCATTATGTCATGGTTAAATTTCTCAGCCTCAGATAAATACCGCTTGACGCAACAATCAAAATTGATCAACATTTACACAGGCTTTGCATCAGATGCAGAGCATCTGCTCCTGTTTAATGAACTACCCCACAGCAAAAAACTGCGAGGAATCCAGCCCAGAGAGATTGAGATGGCTCTCTCCCTGTCGGCGTTGAGTGTTATTAAAGATTATTTTTTCTTTAAATAGGTAGCGGAGTGAGCTTCCTTGGCGAAATGAGCACCTGCTTTAATAACGTCTGGCTTTTTACCTGTGATTCCACAAAAAACTACCTTCTTATATGATTTGGTTTATTTCTTCCCGCAAGTCCTTTTTAAATTGCGCAACACTCCATCTATCAGCATGTTTTTTGAGCTTATTTGAATCAAAGACATACTGTTCAAAATCTTCCACTGCCTGAATGAGACTTTCCTTGGTTTGTTCATAAAAGAATACTGCCGATGCAAACTCATTCTGATTTCCCTCAGAAACAAATGGAATCATCGTTTCCGTCACACCACCATAGCCATAACAAATAACAGGTGTCCCGCTCGCATTTGCCTCTAACGGGATAAGGCCATACTCTAGAAATGGCGTGAAAATTACTGCTTTGGCCTCACTATATTCTTTTGTCAAAACATGATCATCCACCTCTCCCAGAAACTTAATGTTACTTTCTGCTCTTCCACGCAATTTTCCGAGTTCACTTCCACCACCAATCACATGTAATAACTTACCATTTTCATTGAAAGCATCGATTGCATACTCAACTTTTTTCCATTTTTCCATTCTGGAAACGAGCAAATAATAATTTTCTTTTTTGTTTGAAATATAAAACATACCAGTATTAACCGGGCACGGAATTACACTTGATTCTTTGCGGTAATACTCATTGATATAAAATTTTGTCTTATTTGAAATTGCAATAAAATTATCAACTCTTTGCGCAGCATCAAAATCTTTTTTCCTCAAAAAGCGCATCATTTTTTTATAGAACCAGGCTTTAAGCCCAGATGAAAAATATTCATCCGCGTGCCAAATTGCGCGGGTGGGGATATAACAATAACAAACATGTA
>CAYXVC010000185.1:0-3570 GCA_964468225.1 uncultured Gammaproteobacteria bacterium | reverse complement strand
TTGTGAACGACACAGAAAAGCTTTATCAATCAGCCATCGGCCTTGTAAAAGAAGGTGCCAGTGTGGATGAACTCGTGTCGCAATGTCATTTGGCTCGAGAAGAAGCAGAGCTGGTTCAAATGATTCATAGCCTGGATAAGAAGAAAGATACGGTGTGATAGCTCTTGCCAAGGGTGCAACCATTGCTTGCGAGCTCTACCTTGATGTGAAATGCCACAGAAACGCTGATCCGACAATATAAACTGGTTGATGTACTAGCTATTTACCCTTTCGTAAATTTTATCACGCTCAAGTTATTTGCTTTTATTGGTATTTTATAAGAATATATCTTATGAATAATGCATGTTAATAAATACTCATGAGGTGTAGATCATGGTGCAAGCAAAAACACAAACATTGAGTCTGGGGTCGCGTTGGAACAGCTTTATTGAGTCCACGCTAGAACAAGGCCGCTACGCTTCAGCCAGTGAAATCGTGCGTGATGCCTTACGGCTGCTTGAAGAAAAAGAAGCTAAATCCAGCTTGGAAATGCTACGCACAGCGCTCATTGAAGGTGAAGAAAGTGGGGATGCTGGCTTACTTGATATGGAAGCGATAAGACGAGAAGCAAAACAAGAAGCCAGTTTAATTTAGAGTGCACCTATTGCACATACAGAAGAAAGCAAATCAAGATATCAAAAAAATTTGGCAGTACTCTTATCGGGAGTGGGGCGAAAAAAAAGCGGATCAATATTATGATGCATTGATCGTTGGAATGGATTCAATAAAAGAAAGCCCTAAAATCGGGATGACCTGTGATGATGTCCGTTCCGGGTATCGCCAATACCAAATTAATGAGCACATTATTTTTTACCGTTTGAGCGATAAAAAAATACATATTGTGCGTATCCTCTATAAAAAGATGAAATTCAAAAGTCATATGTAACTTTCAGTCGAAGAAACAATCGTCAGATCTATTGTGTGCTACTGCTTAAACTAAATTTCGGATTGTTATGGTTGCCACAAGACTCTGCCCTTCTATTTCAATACGAAACCGGATTACTGGAACGCCGGTAACTCTCCATCGCAAGTCAGCACCATTAAAATATCGTTAATTTTTTCATCTTCGAATAGTTTCCTTATGATAGGAGTATTGGGCAGTTCCAGTCGCCATGTTCCCTCAGGTATTTTATTCGTCATAGGTACCCAGTTCGTTCCGTTAGTATTTGAGCGGATAACACCATCAATAGGTACTGACTCGCCTCCAAAGGTTATATCATTTTGTGTGAATGTGAGGGTGGCTGCGAAAACCCTTGGGAGGTCATTTTCAGTGACAAAGTACATGAGTATGCTGCTGATGTTTAAGTTCTGCATATTGGAGGGAAAATCAGCCAGGGTGGTTTCAAAACCTACACTCATGGGAGTATCGGTCTGATCCGGATTATGCAGGTCATACCACGCATCGGAGAATTCCTGGCGGAAGCTGAAGGCCCGGTCAAAACTGGTGTAGATATCAAGCTCTCTCTGGATTTGTTCCTGATAAGTTCTGTTGTGCAGGGCGGTGTATTCGATAGTCAGCAATACATCGGCAATGGTATTGAAATCCATTGGATTTGAGGCTTTTGGCAAACGGAATTCCCAGCGGGTATCGACACCATTGCCTTCAAAGGGCAGTAGCATTTCAGGGTTAGGGTTGAGTTCAAAAACACCTGTTGCGCCGACGGGGTTGGTAAAGGCGATAGACTCAGGGTTACGGCGTATCACCGTGGTTTGGAAAACATCACCACCGATGACCACGCGGGAAATACCACTGGCCGTCAGAGTGGCGCTGATGCCCTGTACAGGCGGCACCAATGCAACTACCGAGACTCGAACCCGCTTGATGAGGCGCAGGTACTGGCCCGGGAAGCGGCGATCAAACAGCTTGCCTGATGTATCGAAATTAAGAATGCCCGTCTTTTTAAAATGCTGAAATGCGAATGGATCAAGCTGTGACAGTGAGAAATTAACCGCCAGTTGTTGCTTGCGTTGATCGGTGGTGAATGCATACTGATCAAGCTTGGTGATGTCCCTTAGCAGTCTGGCCGAACCTGTTAACCCGCGTCGATCGGTACTGGATGATTCACTACCACCCGAACTGTTTCCATCATTGTTTGGCAATTCATAATAGTCGTTTTTAATCACCCCAATCAAAGGCTCCTGCCTTTCAAAGGCTAACTGAATTTCAGCCAGTTTTGACATGGAAGATGCCTGCTGCAAGTAATAACGGAATATGTTTTCCAGCACACCGCTCATCCATTCGTAAAGCTCTACATTGGTGAATTTTTCTTGCTCAAGCATATCTTCACTAAGCTATTCAGCATAAGTTTTCTCCAAAAAACTGATGTGCGCTCAAGCTGCAATCCAGCTAAATCAGTACCACCTTCAGACACACGAGCACACAATTTTTACACTTTTATTGAAACGCTGGCAATTTTCCATCACAGGTTAATACCAACAAAATATCGTCAATTTTTTCATCAGTGAATAATGTTCTAATATTATCCTCATCGGGCAATGTCAATTTCCATTCGCCCGTTGGTTGTTTAAACAGGTCTGCCCATGCTCTTCCATTTCCACGGCGGGTACTGATAATGCCATTGGCGTGCCCTGATGATTGTCTAGAATCCCCATTTAATTCAAGTTCTACAGCAAAATCCGGTAAGTCATCTTTTGAAGAAAAATACATAATTATATTTGTGATCTGTAAGTTAACTGCATTGGGAGGAAAGTCCTCTTGTCTCGTTTCAAAAGAAACACTCATCGGTGTATTTGTTTGTGCTGGGTTATGTAAATCATACCAAGCATCAGAGAATTCCTGGCGAAAACTGTATGACCGGTCAAAGCCAACTGTTGTATCTGTTTCCCGTTGGAGTTTTAGTTGATAATCATAATTATGTAAAGCTGTGTATTCTAAGGTTATCAATACATCAGCAATACTATTGTAATTGATCGGATTAGTTGCTTTTGGCATTTCAAATTGCCACTGGGTATCGACACCATTTCCTTCAAACGGATTCAACATTTCAGGGTGTGGATTTAATTCGAATAACCCTGTTGCTTCCCGTGGGGAAGTGAATGCGATCAATTCAGGCTCTCTGCGTATAATATTTTCTTGAAAAATTCCTGAACCAGAACCTTGTTCCGTAATCACTCTGGAAATTCCCGTACTGGAAAGTGTTGCACGAATCCCCCGAATTGGAGGAATAAGCGCAATAACGGATGTCCGTACACGTTTAACTAGTCGTAAATAATGCCCAGGAAACTCTGCGTCAAATGAAGATAGTGGCGTATCAAAAGACAGCACCCCTGTTTCACGAAACCGTTGAAAAGCTATAGGGTCAAATTGCACCAAAGATATAGTACGAGATAGTTGTAACTTACGCTGATCGGTTTCAAAGGCATATTGATCAAGACGATACAAATCTTGTTGTAATCTGGCAGAGCCTGTTAAACCTAATTGTTCTTTACTTGAATCATTACGAGTCAGGGTATCAGCAGCATCTGAAGTTGCTTTCCAATAATCATTTCTAATATAGCCTGATAGAGGTT
>CAYXVC010000184.1:0-3571 GCA_964468225.1 uncultured Gammaproteobacteria bacterium | reverse complement strand
ACTATTTTCCGAATAGAGAGCTTCCTCGTTTTGAGGAAAAACCAAATTTGAAGGCTGTAATGACTGCAAGCAACGATAATGCTTTTCAGCTGGAGCTGTCGTGCGACAAATTTCTTTATGCAGTGAATATCGATACCCCTGGCTTTTCTTCAAGTGATAACTATTTTCATATGATACCGGGTGTTCATAAATTGATTAAAATAGAGAGGCTCGGTGACTGTAACAAAATGGCAAAAGGCTATATTAGTGCAGTAAATATGAGTGAAGATGTCAAGATTAAAGTTTCTTCCAATTGAAGTCGCCATAGAATAGTCACCTGGAAAATTAAATTAAATGATTATATATGTCTGACAAATACCCTGATAAATCATTAAGTTACGATCATGATTTTGAATCAGTAGTCCGTACGCCCCTCTATTTTGGCTCGGATAGCAAACAGCTACTTGGTTGGCTGCACAAAACAGACTCTCCCCATCAAAGCAATACGGGCGTGGTAATTTGCCCCCCTTTAGCTGTGGAATACATGAGTACATACCGATCTATGCGTTATGTTGCTGATTATTTTGCACTTGCAGGGATACCTTCATTTCGTTTTGATTATCATGGGGTCGGTGATTCATCCGGCTCAAACGATGAAGGGAATCGCCTGGACGAATGGCTTTGGAGCATTGAACAGGCAAACAGTAAAGTTAAGCAACTCACGGGATGTGAAAAAGTGGGTCTGTTTGGTTTGCGTATGGGGGCCACACTTGCGGCGCTTGTTTCAGAGAAAATAGAGATCGACTTTTTGGTTCTTTGGGCTGCTCTAGATAGTGGGCGAAAGTATATTCGTGAAATGAGGGCGATTCAGTTGACTGGGATTAGTCAATCTGGAGCGGCGGCACCTGCTTTTATTGAAGCGGGTGGGTTAGTTTATTGGCAACAAACTGCTGATGCAATAAGTAAAATAGATTTGCTGAATATAACGCCTCAAGCTTCTCGTGTTTTAATCATTCCTCGTGATGATCTACAGGTAAACACAAAACTACAAAAAGCCTGGGAGGCTCTAGGGGTAAACATTGAACAAGTTGAACACCCTGGTTCTTCTGATATGTGTTTGGTGGCGCTAAAATCAGTTGTTCCTCATGAAAGCATTGGTAAGATAGTGGATTGGGTGAGGGCTGGGGTAAGTGATCAGAGTACAACCTGCCATGATCTCGTGAAACAAAATGTTACAACTAGTGCCCTGATTGCTTTTAATAGTGAAAGTAACAAAGAAGTTTCATCGCATGAGTTAAAATTGAAGGAATCATTTGTGAGTTTTGGTTCTGATAAAAAAAACTTTGCTATTTTAACTGAGCCCGTCAGTTTAAAAGCACCAGAACTACCTATTATCGTGTTTGTCAATTCAGGAGCAACACATAGAGTAGGTCCTAGTCGATTATATGTGTTGTTAGCAAGAGAGCTTGCTTGTTTAGGTTTTCGTTGTTTAAGAATTGATATCCCTGGTTTGGGGGATAGTATTATTGATAATAATAGAGAAGAAAACAGGGAGTATATTGAGCAATCCAGTGTTGTTCTTCAGAAAGCTCTAGAATCTTTTGGGCCAGAGTATAAAAAAAATAGATATATCATCACAGGGTTATGTTCAGGCGCCTATTTTTCTTTTCATGCCGCGCTTGATCTAGATGATGTGAATATTGTTGAGAGTATATTAATTAATCCGCTAACTTTTTATTGGCATGAAGGTATGGAGTTTGATGCCTCTGCTTCACCTACAAAGAATTTTGGTTCCTGGAATTGGTATAAACAAGCCATAAAGGATCCAAAAAGTTGGTTAAAACTTGTTCGGGGAGGGGCTGATTATACAGTGCTCTATGATACGATTAAGAATAGAATAAAAATTGTTTTCACGGCGAAAATAAACTCACTTAAAAGTCATAGCAGTAACCCTGCTTCTAATAATACACTGAATGATTTAAATATTGATCTTATGAAAATTTCAAATAGTACTTATTTGTCATTTGTTCTGGCAAGAAGTGATCCAGGGTATGACATATTAATGACCAGTGCGGGTAAAACAGCAAAAAAACTTATAAAAGCTGGAAAGATAGATGTTTATCTTATTGACGATGCTGATCACACCTTCTCGAAATATCAACCCAGAGGTGATGTTATTAACACAATGGTTAAGCATATTGTTTATCGTTATTGCTGACAGGGTATTTGAAAGTAGTACCTTCAGTAAAAATTTTCGCGCTAAAATATTTCTGTTTTTAAAGTTCTGTTACTCAGGACAAAATATCTCCTTTAACGCACTGATAATTCTTTTGAAGGCGGGGTGAGAGAGTTTGTAGTAGACCTGTTTGCCGTTACGTTCGCTAGTGAGCACACCCAGGGCGCGCATTTTGGCCAGGTGCTGGGAGAGATTGGATTGGTTGATGCCGGTCGCTTTTTGTAGCTCGGTAACGTTTTTTTTACCCTCCAGCAGAGTACAGAGGATGTGCAGGCGGCGTTCGTTGGCGATCGCTTTTAACGCTTCAGCTGCTGCTGCTATTTTGTCTGGGTCAATGTTTTCCATCATTCATTCGTCAACTTTAAAGTCCATAGCGCAAGGCAAGGTAGATGTTGTCATTGTGTTCAAACTGACCAAAAAAAGTATATGACTGGTCACCATGAAAAATATTGGCTCCAAGTTCATAGGACCAGTAATCGTTCAGGGCATAGTGTACCTTGGGACGCAGATAATAGTCGCTGTCGGATGTTGAGTAACGCAAAAACAGTGAGGTGGTGAGCTTTTGGTCAAGCGCCATCCAGGTCAACCGACTGCTCACTTCATGACGATTTTGGCGCAGCACAGGGATACCTCCCGGCAGGGTTTGTCGGTAGGCATCGTAATCAAGTATGTGGGTGCTATAGAGCTGTATAGCCAGGGTCAGGTTAGCGATGAGTTCGTGTTCGTAGCCCAGCAGTAGCCGTTGTTCGCTGTTGTTGATTAGGGGGTTGTCGCCTGATGAGTCCTCTGTGGAGTCATAATAGCCCCATTCGCCATTAATAATGCCGCCCAGGAGAGGGCCGCGCAGACTGGTACCGTAGACTCTCAGAGGCGGGAAGAGGGCGCTGCCGTTTATGGGGTCAGCTCCGCCGGGGCTTTTCCAGAAGCCGTTGTAGCCGTAGAGTGCCAGTTCAAACGCGGCGATGTTGCGATAGAGGCGTAGGGCCAGCTCGTCATCTTTAAACCATCGGTTCGGTTTTTCCACGCTGACGAGGGCGTCTGTTCCGGTAATACGTCCCAGATTGGCGTTGTAGTAAGAGACCCTTTCACCATCAATGTAACGGTCAGCATCGAAGCGGGGTGTATAGACCAGATTCAGGTTGACTGTATCACTGAATAGCGAGAGTTTCAGGGCATCCGAGGGGGCTTTGAGATAGGTGTCATCGCGGCCAATCAGGAACGAATTCCAATCTTTGGGAAAGAGATCGTTGATGAAGATCAGATCGCCCGTGCCCCAGGTGAGGGTCTGACGCCCGACTCTGATATCGATATACGAAAGTGGCGAGAAGACAATGTTGGCAGCCCGCAGGTCGAACC